>NZ_JAPMOU010000023.1 GCF_028858535.1 Spartinivicinus poritis | reverse complement strand
TGCGGGGTGGAGCAGTCTGGTAGCTCGTCGGGCTCATAACCCGAAGGTCGTTGGTTCGAATCCAGCCCCCGCTACCACTAGTTTTTTACAAAGCAAATTAGTTTACAAAATTAGTTGTGTGTTGATGCGGGGTGGAGCAGCTTGGTAGCTCGTCGGGCTCATAACCCGAAGGCCGTTGGTTCAAATCCAGCCCCCGCTACCAATTCTCTTGTGCTTCTATAATCATCCACCTGAAGTCATTAACGACTGCCTAGTACTTATCTGTGTCTCCCTACATTCATATTAATTTAACTATATTAAAGCCTGCTTAGCCAGAGAACAGTAATCATGTTCTCTCAAAAAATATTGCTTTACTACCGCAAATAACGTTATTTCTTCAAAAAAAGTACGAACAGGAAGAATAAAAAATAAGATGTCGATTTATTGAAGAGCTTATTGCGACAAATAAGCTAACCCCTTAAAAAAACATTCGCGAAGGGTATATGTTATTCAATCAGCTGTAGTACTGCCTGAAGCGCAATACCCCTTCTCTGCTGCCAATTCCCTTTAATAATCTCCACTTGAGCGTTTCGGCTTTCTAATATAAGTTGCTGCAACCGATCAAAAAATGCCTGCCCCTGACAGGGTAAATAACGAATATCATCTTTTACCCAAGGTATGTCAGGGTAGCACAATAAATATAAGTCATAATGAGTTTCCCGAGATAAGCTATCTAGTGTCGTACTGCATTGATCGAATAAAAACTCACTCCATACTTTAGATGCAATAACTCCCGTATCCACTATCTGTAGAGGGCCTGCACGACTCATAAGGGCTTTTTCACTAGCTGCCTGTCCTTTGGCTATGGTTACTATATCCTGTGCAGTCATCTCGGTTTGCTGCTGCTCTAAAAACAGCCGGGCATATTCTGGCACCAAACTATTACATTCAGGATGACGTGTATCTAACTGGTTCGCCAACCATTTACTTAACGTACTTTTACCAGTACTTTCCGGTCCACAGATACATACACGTTTTCGATAATAACTTTTCACAGGGTCAGATAAATATTGCCAGTACTGATACGGATTAGCTCTAATGGCAGTGCCTGATACAGGAGTTAACTGACGCAGTGGATCAACAGGTACAAATTCAGCACCTAAACAGGCTGCCAAGGGCTCACCATAACTTTCTGAGGCAAATACAACATCTGGTGGATAGGATAGCAACCGTAATATACTGCTTTGCCAAATTTGCCAAAAATCCGAGGTTTCACTTGGGTCTTGCGGGTTATAATCAGCCAACAGTAAAAACTTTACTTCAACAAATAATGACTGCAACCACTGTATACGTCGACTAGCTGGTATCTGTTCAGCTGGCATCGCTTCGACTACGACGGTCAACTCATCAACATAAGCAGCAGCAAAAGCAATTAAATATTGATGCCCCAGGTGCGGTGGGTAGAATTTACCCAGTACTAGGCCTCGTGTTAATTTACCGTTTAAATCAGGATTTAGTGCTGCCATAAAAATTCCAAGTATAGTTGTAGATAGTTATTATCAACTACAGGAAAAGGCAAATTTAATATTTGAGCATAATGGGCAGCAATATTCGACTCAATATGCGTATTTGTCATTTTAAATAAGCGTAATGGATTTGTCGATTTTTCAAATGACCAACAAGTATTATTCACAGACTTCGACTTAGGCGCATTAATGATTAATGCTAAATCACTGGCTAATACCGGGTTAGGGTTGCAAATATGAAAAGTTCCCACATCAGTTTGCTGACTAATTCCCAGCATCAGTTTCGCAGCATAATTAACCGGGGTAAAATCAACACAGGCATTGGCAGGTATTTGACTAAAGTCCGGCTTCAATAATAACCGGGAATTAAACCAGTCTTTAGTTGGCAATCTTCCCTTACCAACAACACCTGTCAACAAGCCAAATCGAAAAATATTCGCAGAAATAAGCCGTCTAATTAACTGCTCCGCTTGCCATTTACTTTGTGTATATCCCCCATAAAACTGACCTGAGTCTAGTGAATTATTTTCATCGACCCGCCGATATTGCCAACTGGAGTCTACGACCAGCGATAATGTTGAGGCATAGTGAAAACGTTTTTTCTGCCCCGAAGCAGCTAATTGCAATACATGATAACTACCCGTAACGTTGGTTGCTTGTAGCTGCTGGTTATTTTTCAACAAATTAGTATCCGCTGCACAATGATAAATATCACTGACCTGGTCAGCTAGCATTTTCCACTCTGATTCGCTTAAATTTAAATAAGACTGACGAATATCACCAGCCAACACTACGACTTGATCCCAGTTAACAGTTACTCCCCATTTTTGGCAATGCTGGTACAACCTTGTTTTAGCACCTCGTACCAAACAGTAAATTGTTCGCTCATGCTGACTTAATAGTTCTAGCAACTCAGCACCCAATAAGCCAGTAGCACCAGTCAGCAATACTGCATTATGTCTTGTATTTTTTGTTAATGATATAAGAGGTGGATATTGTAACAAAGCTTGGTTCAGTTTTTCACTACTCAAACTGTTACTACTTTCTGATAAATAGCATCTATTGTTATCCTTGTATGTTTCAAACCGTTTTACAATTTCTTTAATGGACTTAAATGCAAATAATTGTTCATAAGTGATTTCCATACCCAACTGTTTCAATCCCATTAATAACGCTAACCACTGTATGGAACTAGGGGACCAGGCTTTCAAATCGTCTTCAAAATCAATGGCTGTTTGCTGTAACACTTGTCGTATTAATGTGAGTACAGGGCATGTCGATGCAACAAAATTTCTTTGCTCATAATCATGAATAAGTTGTGCTTGACTAATTTTTTGATGTTGATTTCTAGGCAGTTTGGGTAAGCACAGCCATTGTTGAGGCTTCATCCAGCAAGGTAATGACTTTAATAACCTGGTTTGTAGTAACTGTGAATCAAGCTCAGGGGCAATTGCTGCTATTAATTGTTGCTTAAATTTAAATATATAAGCTTCTTTTACCTCAGTATGGTGTAATAATGCTTGTTCAATTTCTTCAGGGCAAATTAATTTTCCATGCAATTTAAACTGTCTATCCAACCGACCTAAAAACTGATAGTTCTGATCAACCTGACGGACACGATCTCCCGTTCGATACCCTACTTGACCTTGAAACTGAACAAACCGGATATTGTTAGTATTGCCGTTTAAATAGCCTGCAGCAACACCTGGCCCAGTAATTATTAACTCTCCAGGTTCCCCGGATAATACCGGTTGTAACTGGTTATCCACCACCCAATATTGAAGATGATTTAAGGGCTGGCCAATCCAGTTAGCCACTGTTTCATATCCTGTCACTAAATACATGCTACTACAAATAGTTGCTTCAGTAGGCCCATAGGACACAACCAAACGTTTTAACTTGCCCCAGCGACACAACGCCATAAGATCACACACTTCGCCTCCTACTAATACAGTATGTAAACAATCAGGGGCAAGGTTAATCTCAAGCATAGGTAGTAATGCAGCAGGTAAGTCTACATAGTTAATCTTATTTACCGCAATAAACTGTAATAAATTGGCTGACTGTAAATGATTATCTGCTATCAGGGTTGCCCCTGCCAATAAAGCCACCCAAATATCAGCAATTGAAGCATCAAAACCAGGGTGGTGTAGCCACAAACATCGCTCGCCTGGTTTCAGTCGTGTAAAACGGATTTGTTGGTTAATAACTGTAGGTAAACCGGCAAATGTAACCAACACTCCCTTCGGTTCACCACTCGATCCTGATGTAAAAATAACATATGCTAGGTCCGTTGGCTGTGACTCAGGATAGTAGTTATTTTTAAGTTTTTTATTTACACAGCTTCTGTTGTGGTGGCTGTTATGTTTAAATATTTCGCAATCATCAACACGGCTATATTCACTGATAATATTAACCGTTAACCATTGATTGATGTTATCGGTTAAATCACTGATGTTCATCTCTGTGATAATACCAACAGCTTGTGAATAATCTAGCGCTTGCTGTTTTCGTTTAATCGGCCAGTCAATCGGTAATGGCATAAAAGCAGCCCCAGCTAACCAACAAGCTAATTGCATCACAACCAGTTGATTACTTTTTGCTAAATGTAATCCAATGATTTGACCTTGCTGTACTCCATGCTGCTTTAAATACCTGGTACTGGCAACAGCTTGTTGCCACAAGCCAAAGTAAGTTAATGAACAGCCATCAATTGATAGTGCTGTCTGTTCAGGACGAGCCACTACTTGCAGATAAAAGTCGTTGATCATAGACGAATATAGTCTTGTAACGCAGAACCACGGGAGCGATTATCAACATTAGGCGCCCCCAGTTGCTGCTGTTCATCTGCCAGATGAATCAGCCGGTAATCAACACTAAAACGAGACAGATTGCGGGTTTGTTTTAAGGTTTGATGATAATGAGCACCAGAAAAAAGCAGGGTTTCAGCTTGTGTGCAGCTGAATTTAATACGCCGACCTAAGGGAACCTCAGCAGTGGTTTCAGGATAAACAGCGGTTAAACCGGTATCTTTTTTTTGCCAGCCAATAATTTTATCATTATTGCCACTACGCCATTGATTATAATCAAATACTTCAGAGTTATTGGATACAGGCCGGTTAAACCAATCTGGATAAATTTCAAACGTCTGATGAATAGCCTGATTATGTAAAGGAATCCACCCAACAATCACACTTTGAGCATGCCCATACCAGGTATCTCGATGGGCATAATAAACAGCCTTGGCTCGCTCAGTCAGGTGTCCATTATGGCGAATAGCACGTAATCTGAGTGGCTCAAAAGCCACCTCCCCCTGTTTAAAACCCAAATTGAGTAAATACTTTGATAACAGTTCAGTATACTTTGGTTGCTCAAATAGCTCACGGCGGATTAATTTCATGGCAGCAAAAAAATCAGCCTCAGATAATACGTTATGAATATTCACCAAATTATTAAAATTCAGTTCATTAATGGCAAATGTTTTCAGCAACAGCTGTTGTATAGCATTCACCAACTCAGTTGATACCTGACTAGCTGGCAGTTTATATATTTCACCTTGGTATATGCTATGACGCCATCTTATATTATTAGCAAAGGCATATGGGGTGACAATTGTGTTTATCATATTCGCTGCCCTACCACTATACATCTCGGGCTGGATAATGATAACGATTGACCATCAAGGTCACCATACAGTTTTACATGAGCAAACCCAACCATTTCAAAGAATGATAGCAACTGAGCGGGAGAATAAAGCCTCACTTGACTTTGGTGATGAATACGTTGGCCATTTTCCAAAAAATAATACCAATCCTTCTTTAAAATATCACTATTAAAGTCAATTTCACTATGACGGACTAACACCAACTTGCCTTGCTTTCTTTGTACACAAGTCATCATATCCGTTTGAAAGCTTCGATATAGCCCTGGTACATTCATAAAATCCAAAGCAAAAGAACCGCCTATTTTTAACGATTCATAGGCCCGTTTAATCATTTGTATATTACGTTCATCATTTTCTGCATAACCGAAACTTGTCCACCAGTTAATAACAAGATCAGCAGCAGGTGATAAATAAAAATCAAATGCATCATCACAAAAAAGCTTTAGTTGTAAGTGCTGTTCACGGGCTTTTTGAGCGGCACATTCAACATATTCTGCTATTAAATCGACACCTACCACCTTATGCTGTTTAGCCAGTGCTAACGAAAGCCTACCTGTACCACAACACTGATCTAATACTCGCTGACCTGGCTGTAAATTTAACTGCTGCTTTAAAAATAATAAGGTTTTATCTGCTTCCTGTGGGTCAGCATTGTCTAGTAATATCTCTGCCAGGTTATTATCATACAATTGTTTCCACCAAACCTGGTCTGACTGATTGGCCACTAGTGCTTCTCCATATCAGTTAAACTAAACTGACTCTGTAGTGCAGCAAATGATAATAGCATCATTAAGATAGGGTCTCGTCGTTTTTGCTCTACCTCTGAAACCAATTGCCAATTATTGATCCATTTTAATACTTTTTTCTGATCAAATACTGGATTTTGCTTAAAAGTCTGGGTTGATAAACGATCAAAGATACCTTCATAGGTAGTCTTGCTCAAATTTTGCAAGATAGGTGGCGCTATAAAAGGATGCTTTTTCCTCTCAATAATCTCGGCAGGTAAAATGTTGGCTAAGCTCTTGCGTAACACTAGTTTAGTGGTTAGCTTATTTAATTTATGAGTGGTTGCAAGCCCCGTAGCTGACTCAAATAATGGATGATCCAAAAATGGCAACCGGCCTTCTAACGAAAAAGCCATTTCCATTCCATCACCTAAAGTATTCAATATATAATTGGCTAAAGCAAGCTCAGTCCAAATTAAGCTTGCTAACTGACTAGCCGGTAATGACTCTGTGTAATTATTTATTAATCGCTTTTGGATAACTAACTGATTAACTTCAGCACAAAAATCGTGTTTAAAAAGCTCTTTAAACATCAGTGAAAACGAAAATTTTGCTACTAAAAAACTCGGAATAATTTGATCACTTTCATGATTTTGAGCACCATCAGCTAGCATGAGCCCTTGCTGTAATGGATAACTATTGATTAGTTGTGCTAATGCAGTTGACCTTTCACTACCAGTTAATTCATAGCAACAATAATCATTTAATAAATGCGCATACCCCATAAATGCTTCATCAGCACCCTCTCCAGACATTACTACCTGATAACCATCAGCCGCTATTGCTTTATTTAATAAAAACTTACCAACATACTGCCCATTAATAGCCAAACCCTCTGAGTAAAATGCAGCGTCATCAATATAATTGACTAAATCATCCCGACTCACCTTAACCTGATGTAATCGATAACCTTGTCGCTTAGCAAATTGGGCTGCTGATTGAAATTCATCGTAGTCATTGTCATCAAACGACACACAATAACAATCTGGTTGATAGGTTAACTCTCTTGCTGCAAGCGCGACAACAGCACTAGAGTCTAAACCACCACTTAAACTAAATGCACAAGGTTGCCGTGAAGGTATACGGATGCTGACAGCTTGAGTTAATTGATCTAATATATTGTCTGAAGAAGATTGATGAGAAAAACTCATTCTCCAATAACAATGCAGTTGTGCTCTTCCCTGTTTTATTATCAATATATGGCCCGGTGGCAACTGCTTTATTCCTGCAAATAAAGAGCTACCAGGCAAAAGATATTGATGACTAAAACATTCTGCAACACCTTGCCTACTCCACTTGGCTTTAAAACCAGCAGCAAACAGGGCTTTTGCTTCAGAAGCTAAATACCAACGCCCAGACTTCATACTAGCATTATCTTGTCCATATACTTCTTCTTGTCCGTATAATAAGGGCTTAATCCCAAAACGATCACGAACCGCTATTAGTGATAAGCGCTTTTTATCCCATAACACCAATGCAAATTCGCCACGTAAATGGTGAACAAAATCCAGCCCATAATGCTGATAGAGCACAATAGCCAACTCACTATCGGATTGGGTTTGAAAATGATACCCCTGTTGTTGAAGTTGTTGTCGAAGCATCTGATAAGGGTAAAGCTCACCATTAACTACCGCAATACACTGACCATCTACACTATACAAAGGTTGCAACTCTTCTTTTTCACCCTCAATCGCTAATCGGTTGTGGCACATTAACAAATCTGGCTGATAATAATATGCATTGCCATCAGGCCCCCGGTGATGCATGGCTTGATGAATGGCAGGAATAAGTTTGCGGTCAATTCGAGAGTTGTTATCTTGTATTACAACTAACCCACACATGGCACTAAAAATATTTTTTGAGCTGAATCAGCTTTAAATGCCCCAGCAAAGCGATCAAGTGGGTAACTTGAACCAATAAACGGCATCAGTGATTGCTGATAAGCTTCGATAAATTTCAGTGCTGTTGTAAAGGGTGCATAATTAACCCCTAATAAAATCAAACGCCGCTGAACAATATCGGAATAACACACTGTAGAAGAAAAAGGAGAACGACTTTTAATAATGATCATTCCTCCAGGTTTAACCAAATTAACCGGTAAACACTCACGAATAAATGACGTGACTATTAATACATCTACTGGTAATACATCCACTGGCTGCTCTTTATTTATAGTAATAACATCCAAGCCTTCAGTTGATAAGATAAACTGACATAACCTGGCAATGCGATCTGAGCCTAATATTCCAATGTGTTGTTGAGGTTTAATACCACAATTTAAAGTTGATAACATGGCTGCTACAGGTTCAGCATAAGCAACTAAGTGATCAGAAATACTTTCTGCCACTCTATAACATTGGCTTGCTGACACTTTGATATACTCAGCAAATGCACCAGGGGCATTAATACCCAACAAACCACTATTGCTGCATAAATAACCATTTCCCGACTGACAATCGCTACACTGCCCACATGCCAATACTGGGTTAACCGCCACTCGCTGCCCAGGATAAAAATGAGTAACACTATGCCCCGCAGCAACTACTCTGCCACAAAACTCATGACCAAATGCACTTTCCTGACAACCTGAACTTTCCTTATAACAAGAAATCGTTCCATCAGCTACTAGCAGATCAGTTCGACATATTCCAGCCAGTATAACCTGTAGCAATATTTCATCGTCACTCGTAATGGTTGGTCTAGGTAACTGGGTTATAACAGCCTTTCCCTCTCGACTGACTAGTGCTTTCATCATCTTGATAGTTATACCCTTCTCGAATGATTTTTAGGGTTTGTTGTCGTCGCTCTTCACCCCAATCATTTATAAACACATAAACTCATGGGGCTTCATCGCTCAACGGCCTCCCCTAAAAGCCATTCGCTTTGGCTATATTTACCTGTCAACATATCCATGTTTCTAATAATTATATCTCAGCAATAAAAAGTTACAGGAAAAACAACTTAACATTGTAGCTCTATTTTTATATCACCCATATTACAGTTTAGTTGCCATGTCACTCCATAAAACTGACACAAAAGCTAGTAGATTTCGACTAGAACCTGCTACTCTGTTATTTATATTAAAGCAGACTCTCTTTTATGCTTATCTAATAATGCCAAAACTTCTTTTTCTCCTATTTCTTGTTGGCTTAACCATTATTAGGACTGTATTCCCAGACAACCGTTATATCACTGCAGCCACTTTGCAATACCCTCCGTATGAATATAGTGAGAACGATATACCTAAAGGACTTGCGATCGATATCATTAGAGAAATTTTTAAACGTACCACACCAACAAGAGAAGTGAAGTTTTACTTTTATCCATGGGCCAGAGCTGTCATCCAAGTTAAAACTGGGAAAAATGATATTCTGTTTAACGCAGGTAAAAACAAAACTCGCCAACAATGGGGACGATATGTCAATAGCACATTAATTTTACAGCAATACGCTTTATTCACACGCAAAGGTTCTAATATTAGTTTAACATCAGATCTATTGAACACTCAGCAATACTCAATAGGTATACGCCGAGGTTATCTTTATGGTAGTGGCGCCTTAAGACAAGCTCTAGATAAAGGTAAGTTCAAAACTATTTATAAAACGGACTCTGTTGAGCAAAGTGTTCATATGTTACTTGCCGGTAGAACCGACTTTTTTGTAGCCGATATTATACCTACCCTATACTACCTAAGAAAACAGGCACTTATTGATAAGTTGGAAATGATCAAAACACCCAATAATAAAAATCTAATTGTATTAGAGTGGCCAACTTATTTATTATTCTCAAAAAAGAATTTTTCAAAAAAATTTGTAGCCAATGTTGAAGCCATTTTAAACAATATGAAAAAAGATGGTACTTACTCCAGCATTTATCAGCACTATACTACCTACAACTAAATGAACTCTCTACTGTTATTAATTCATCATTACCACTAGTAACAATAAAAAACAAATCCAAAAAATAATCCAATAATGATGCTTTTCAGATTGAGAGGTTTTCTTAGTTGTATCTGGTTGCAGCCTAATCTGCTCTTGCGGGTTTGCATCTCTAACAGGTGGCAATGGTTGCTTTGCCTGCTTTTTCTTCGCTTCAAGTTGTAATGGCGTTAACTCTTGAACAGGTGGTTTTTTCTCGACAGGCTGCCACCAATTGTCTCTAGGTGCTTCGCCTTTAGCTGCCTTCTGCTTAAACAATTTGCGATTTAATGTCATTATTCGTGTAGGGCTAACTTGAACACCATACTGCTGTTTTATCTGCACCACACGCTGTTGCAATACGATGCCCTTTTCAGGTGATACCATGGCTACGTAATTCACATAGCCTTCAATTGCTGCAATCAATGCCTGGGGGTCATCTCCATTTATTTTTCCCCAGGTTTTCCCTGCGATACCCTCTTTTTCAATTTGAAATAATAAAGCACGGAATTTTTTTAAGGTACGCCGCTCAACTGCTAGTTTATCGTTTACCACCACCCCCGTAACCTCTTGCCGTTTGTGACGGTACATTACTCGGGTTTTATCTGGATGAACAGCAAACCCCTCATCTTTAATAATCTGCTTAACTCGCCACAGCAATTGCCGTACTTTTTTTGTATCCCCTTGCGCAGAGGAAAAACTCAAATCATCAGCATATCTTGTATAGGCAAAGCCCAGCTTTTGAGCTGCACCTAAAATACGCTTATCCAACCGACGGCACAAAATATTCGTTAATGCCGGGCTGCTCGGCGCACCTTGTGGTATGTGTCGTTCACCTTGGCCAACAAAATAGTGCTCTCCATCCAACTCCACAGGCGTAACTGTTTGTGCAGTTGTTAATAATGCCAAAACCGTGGCAATTCCTTCACCATAACCTAAGTGGTTAAAAAGCCCTTTTACTCGTGGGTAGCTGATTGAAGGAAAAAAATCAGCTAAATCCATATTAATCACCACAGCCTTACCGACATGAGGTGCCGCATTTGACACAATAGAACGTTGTGGCACAAAGCCATGAGCGGCATCATGCAATACAACTGGCTCTAAAATATTCACTTGAACCCAATACTGCAACCGTTTCAAGCGTGGCATCGGTGCTGATATAAGACGAACGCCACCTGATTTTTTAGGCAACAAAAAATGTTGGTAATGAGAGACTTTACTCACCTTACGCGAAAAAGCTAGAAATCGTAACTCAGCTAAGCTAATACCCATAAGGGTTGCCAGTTGCAAATGACTGTTAATCAAAGGCAATTGGTTTTTCAACAATCGTGCTTGTTGTTCATTGGTTATGTCTAAGCGGCTGGATACCTTTTCCCCCAAATACGTCAGGGTTTGCTGATTTTTATTATACCAGCTAAGGCTACGTTGATAGCGTTGTTCGGCACGACGTTGGCGGGTTATTTCTCGTTGTTCCCTGGCATCTTTCATTCGCTGCTTATGCATTATTGCCAGGGCTTTTTCAGGGTCCTGTAATTGTCGCTGTTTTACCAGTAATTCTCGTAATTCCCGTTCTAGTTCACCTTGCTTCTTTATTAATGATTCAGACAGGCTAGGGCGGTCTTCTGACTCATTCCAAAAGCCTAACCGCTTCATCTCCGCTAAGATATATTCATCCTTACTGGATTCACGAATACGGTCATACAACTGTTGACGAGTAAGCTTGGTAGGAGACTGCTGATCAAACATTACAAGCACTCCAGCAATAACTTTTTACTCTAGCATTTAACAATAACAAACTAGCGTAAACAAAGGTTATAAACAGTAATAATAAATAAGACAGAGTGTGACATACCCCAAAGGAAGGGATTTTTAGAGGGGGTACTGTAGTGCGATAGGCAGCCTTCGTAGAATCCTGAAGACTGGGTTGCTCAACTCGACGCCGAATTACACTACCATCACTCATCCGCTTCATGGAAGCCATACCGGGATAGTGATGGTAGTGATAATTCGGCACAGTTAAGAGCAAACCAGTGATGCGTGTGCTGTCATTAAGTAAGAACGGCGATACACCGCCCATAACGCAAGGTAGTTGCTCTACCGCACTACAGTAATTATTTAGTCTATCAACCTTTTGCTGATGCCGCAAAACCCTGTTTGCAAACCGAGCGTTAATAATCAGTTCATTTTTCATTAAATACATGCTTTATATGTCAGCCTCTGCTCGTAGCCTTAATGCCAGCATATGCTCACAGGGTCCTTTATACAGCCTATTGCGTATAAAATGGCTACACTCACAACTTGCTTGTGTTAAACGACGATCACTATCAATAATCAACTCAACAGACAGCTTCTTCCCATCATCTCTCACCTGGCCAACTAGTTTAATACCATCTGCATAAGGTGTTTGGTGTTTCAGTTTTACTAAACCTGCCGTTAACAAGCGTTGTGCTTTTTCTTCTTGGGGGCTAGCAAATCGCAATGCATCGATAGGCAGTGGTTCTCGACTTAATTCTCGGCAACGATAAACGTCTGATGCTAAATCATAAACTACTCGGCCAGCCTGACTATAAGCACTTAATGCACTAATAATAATACTGCGTTCCAACTTTAGACTAACTGCCAATTGATCAGTACTTGCCGACCAACTCTTTTGCAGTTGTTTAAATACTGTCGCTTGAGTATCGGCATCGACTTCTTCACGACTGGTCATTAAATTAAACTCACCCATTCGCGACCAGTCATTGCTGCTCCAACCAGATAAACCTAAGGTAAAGCGCAAGTCGCCTAAATCAGCAATAAAAAATGATGGCATTCCAGTACCCAGCAAACACATTTTAAATTGCTTGGCATAGGGCAGCAGTCGTTCCAGCATTAATAATCGACGCCTCCCCCAAATGCGAATTTCTCGTTCTTCTGTACCCTGAAATATTGACCGATGAAAAGTAATCGATTGCTCCCAGGGTTCTATGATGACCTTGACAGGTTTACCTGGTAATAGTTGAAAGCGTAAGGACCGTGGGCCATGCCGCTCTTTTTTTCGCTTAAGGTGAAACAGCAGATTATGAATATCCATTGGGTGTAATACGGCTTCTACCATAGGCAACGTCATTGCGGAACTGACTTGTAAAAAACCCCTCACCCAGCTATCAGGTAAATCAATTTTTTCTTCCTTAAACTGTTCAGAGCCAGAGGTTGCAACTGAAAACCCAGCGGGTTCTATCCGCAATTCTGTTTTCCGATAATCACGAATTTTTTGAAACTCATTATAAAGCCCAGCAGAATAGTCAATATTAGTCGTACCATAAGCCTGGTCAGTAATATTTTTAAATACCTCATAATTACAGCTTAAACAGCCATAAGCAGACTCATCCTGGCTGAAACATTCAAACATGACTTGATCAGGATGAACGGTGATCACTGGATCAAGTACAAACCAGGCATCAAAGTCATGCTTATAAAGCCACTTAAAATAGGTATTTTGTGCTTTATAATAAGGTGCCATCACTTGACTTTGTTGCTTGCGAACATCTGCCAGTTCCGCTCTTACCTCATCAAGACGGCGATCAACCACTTGCTGCTCTACCAAATAGTCTGCCAATAAACGTTGCTCATGTTGCTTTAACCAGGCCAAGTATTCGGTGCGGTCTTTAGGCTGAAAGCGGAGATCAGCCACGACGACTGCATTTAGTGCTGATATAGCTTCCCGAAAAGGCAAATGCTGAGCTAATTCTGCCACAAAATAAGTCGGCTCACGTAAAGTGTCTGGTGCAAAGCTTAATTCACTTTGATTCGCACTATGGCTGATGGCTGAGCTACCCAAAAACCGGTAATTAAACTCCATACCCCAACTCCTTTATACCACCGACCTCAGAGGTAAATTGCAGGTTTTAATAACAGAAGTTAGTTGCGGATACTGATATTGCAGCTGCAACAATGCCTCAATCATTATCGCTTTATCTCCTATTACCACCGTTAAAGACAGGTGATTAAATAGCTCAACAACCATTTCAGCAACGCGCTCATTTGCTAGTGCCTCTTTAGTTAAAAATTGAAATACCCGGTCTTTAGCTACTCTGCCACGGTTAATTTGCGACAGCACAGTCAGAAAATAAGGCCTAAGCGAGATAATTCGCTCTGGGTTGCCTGCTGCATAATCTTGTAAAAAATGGCTGACAAATAATTGTACATTGGCTGCAGGGTGTTGACTAAGCTGCATTAATAGTTGCGGGCCTAGTTCTGGGGTAAAATATTGCGTAATTAACTCGCGTCCAAATTGTTGTACAACATCTTCGACATGATCAACTAAATGCACTAATAACTCAGGCTCCCAGTCTGTCGCTGTAAACTGGTGTCGAAAATAATCCAGTGCAAACTGCCGAACGTCTTCCCATTCAGTCACTAAAATACGTAAAGCATCCGCTTTAGCCGCTTTAATACGGGCAGGGTATTCATTGAAAGCATTAATCACTTGCTGCCTAACCCCTGCCAATGGATGATTGCCTAAAACAGCCCATTGCCGAACAGAAAACTGCTCAAAGTGGTGTTTAAACAGAACCCATCCCAACCGTTGTGCACCTCTTGAACGTGCCTGCAATAAGCGCCAGGTGGTGTCTTTATTCAACCGCTGAATAGCTGATGTCAGTTGCTCGGATAATAAGCTGATTATATCATCATGCTGCCCTTCTACCGCTTCAGACTGAAATAGTACTGGCAGCATTTGTTGTATAAAGTTATCAGCGAACCGCTGGTCAGCCCGAGTAAGTCGCAATAATAATGGCAGCGCAGCTTGACGTAATACAGCATCTCCAGACTGTACATAGGCTATTAAAGCTGCTGCTTGTTGACGAAGTTCATGATCAGTCATTTTATTTAACAGCCGCACTCCCATGGCTTTTAATGCCAGTGAATCTCCTTGAGCAATCTGCTGTAACAACTGACCAGGCAATTCAGCATACCCAATTTTATTCACTTCCAATAAGTGAGCACCCAATAATTTTAATGATGGCTGCTTGAAAGCAACCAGCTGCTCTATCCAATTAATCGGCAACTGACGACTGGTCGTTATTAGTTTCTCACATAATAGCCAGCTTACATCATCGACGACTTGAGTAAGCAATCCATCATCCATATTTTTCAGCACAGTAACCAATTCTGGTAATAGTGTTGCTGCATCAAGCTGATGGAGTTGATATTGCTGATGCTTTGCCCACTGTCGTACTTCCTGGTAAGGACTGGTAATCAATACAACCCACAGCTTAATCAACATTGCTGAATCTGGCTGTCTGACAGTAGCCAACCAGTCCAATGCTTGCTCTCTTGCTTCTACAATAGCAGCATTTAAACAGCCTAATATCACTCGCCAGTCAGGTTGGCTAATATCAAACCGGTCAATAATATAATGCAAAGCCAGTGCAGCTGTTGGCTGATAAACCGATGACAACAGACCCAACCAGTCTTCTATTAAAACCTGTTGACAAAATAAAGGGTGTCTTTGAATCGCTCGCACAGCAAACTGATGAACCAAATTACACCGATTATTTTGCAATAATTGGAATAATCGATCAGGCTGTCGATCCCAAAGCTCTGGAAATGCTTCCGTCATTGACTCCGGTTGACCAATATCACCAGGTTCAGACAACAGTTGCCAAGCCCGTTTACTACTCGCTAACACATACTGCTGGCTATAATGATGTAAAACAAAATTAAACGCCAAGTAAGGGGCATACCCATCGTAGTACTTAGTCGCAACCAGCTCTCGCTGCCAACGCCCATCCTGAGACCAGCGATATACTTCTGAGCGACGCTCGTCTTGCGTATCAGCATCTGTTATTGCATTCAATACACCGACGGCAACATCAAGATAACGACTATCATCAGCTTCACCTAAACGCCGTAATAACCGCATACTACGCCGGCGTAAATAATCACGCGTTCGCTGGGAGTAAGCTAAACAGCTATCACTTTTTTTCGTTTCACTGGCTACACTGACTGATTTCCAACTACCCGGTAAATACCCCCTGCCATATTCAGCATGAAAAAAAGCCTGGGTCTGATCCATTCGTTTAAACAGTACGCCCAGCATATTACCGTCTAGGCGTAATTCAGCCGCTTTTAACAGGTGACGAAAAGCCTTGAAAAAATTAGGTTGTATTGGAAGACTTTCCATAGCCTGTAATAATGCTTGGTACCAAACTGGGTTATTACTGGCTATTTGATAGGCTGGTAACAATAGACTTGTATTTTGTCCTTGATGACCAATAGCGGTTAACAGTGTGTCAGCCAATGCTTGCCCCTGATCTCTACCCCACTTTGCTTGCAAAGGTTCAGGTAGTGCATCAATCACACTACTTATGTATTGAGTCCGCTCAGCCGAGCCAATGCAGCGTAACCAGGCTTCTCTAGCAATACGTGCTACTGCTTCATTTTTATGCTGACACATCAGTAGCAGTACATCATTGGCTTTATTGTTTGCTAAACGACCTAAAGCCCAAGCAATACAATAATCTTGTCGAGGCTTACCTTTGCCTATTAGCTCAATGAGCTGGTCAGTTGCTTCAATTAAACCCAGCTCACCGATTCGCCAAATGGCTCTGGTACGCACTTTAGCTGACTTATCATTAAGCTTAACTAAAATATGTTGCTGACGAGTTGTGCCTGGCACCGAACCCGCTGTGGAATTAGCCTGGTCAGGCTGCTGACTGATATAACCTTTATTTTGCTTATTGACGACAATACTGGTGTAAATTTCTTCTGCTTCTGTCAGGCTCACTGGATTTGGTGTTTTCGTTCCTTCTCGAAGCCGGGAACCTCGCTTGCCATAACGAAAGTTAACCAAATAACGATCAGCACTGAGTGAGTTACATTCACACAAATCAACTTCGTATACTTTGTCAGAATTACCTTGCTGGTAGTACAAGGTTTCCTTACGCAAAAGCTTCATAGAATAACCAGTTATCAATGATTTGCTTGGCAGTCTAGGGCCTGTTAACAGGCCCTAGTATAAAACAAATACAGCCTGTAGGCAGGGATTGCATCAAACAAAGAAAATGGTTTTCAAAATAAATGATAATGATTATTATTGTCGCGAAAAAATGGATTCACCCCATAGGCTTTATCATAGGAATTTAAAGGACTATTGTGCTTATTTAGCAGATATCCCCCAACAATAACAAAATAAGCACTTACTTACTTTATTTTCAAGAATTAATGCTTTCAGGAATTAACAACAAACAGAAAAGGAGTCAGAATGAGCTTTCTTAAACCCTTGCTGGTAAAGAGTGGAATAGTCATTATGTCCACAATCACCGCTTTGCCACTTTATGCGAACCCTCAAATAAACAATAGCTTTGTCGTACAAAATGAAGCGTATCGACAAAATTTATCGGAAGACACAAGTTCCTATCTTGCTACTGATGAATATTTAGTGGCTGATGGCTATTTAGTAGCTGATGGCTCTGGCATTCTTAATATAGAGCACACTGCATTTGCCGTTATTCACTTAAAAAAACCATTACCTAAAAGCGTTCAGTTCTCCCTAAATGGTGAAGCCGTGGTATTCCAGAAGGTCAATACCGCAGGCACTGTATTAAAATGTGAAGTTGATAATGTAAGGGATAAATGGCTTGAAATTACCGGGCCACAAATTGATATCCGTCAATTACTTACATTTAAAGACTTATAAGGGACTTAAGATGATCAACAAACTACAGTATTTCATCGCTTTTTTATTACTCACCAGTCAGTCTGTAGCCTTTAGTGCCCCTCATGAAATATACGGCTACCTCCGTATGTCTGTATTTGAATATCACACTCGTTATTATGATGAAAATGGCAACGTTAAGGTCTATCCCTGGCAAACCCATATTGATTTAACAGCCGACGAAGCTGATATTCAATATCTTTTTGCTGATAACACACCACTTGGTCAAGATGTTGTCGTGACTTTTGATCAAGATGCTGAATGGGAAAACGCTATTTATAAAGTGGCTAAAACGGATGATTCGGGCAACCCTAATCGAGAAAGAGAGCTTAATTGGCATTTGCAGGATAATAAAATTATTATTGACGCGTCTTCAGCCCCTTTAGCAGGTTATAATGGCCAGCATAAAATAGTTGTAAGAGCCCATGGTTATCAACCCCGTTTTATTACTATCCATCTCGTAAAAAATGCACCTCGCATTTATGTCTCTAATGGGAGAACACCGGTAACTGGAGAAGCGCTGCGGTTAAAACTAAAAGATTTTTCCTATCGCTTTGTCAACCCAATTTATGAAGTAACGGTTGATGACAAGGTTTTAACTAATACTGATTACCGGGTCATTTCTAATTTGGTGACTATTGAAGAACATGTCATTCGTACGCCCGGTTTACACACCATCACCATCAAAGCCTGGGGTTATAAAACAGCCAAAAGAACCCTGAAATTTCGCCGTGGGCAACACTCTCTACCAGAAGTACCTGTTACAGTGACCGAAGACGCTGTTACCCATGAGCCAGCGACAATGACTGAATCAGGTCCTTTTATGAATGCGGCTGTGGTATTTAATTTTGATTTAGTCAGTAATGCGTTTATTTTACAAAAGCTGGGGCTTGAAACGCAGGCTGTTACTCAAATAATTGATGCCTGGGAAAGTACCGATAAAACCATGGTAAGAGCCGCCGGGCAAACCCAGTTTTACAGCTGGGAAGATTACACATACGAAGCAATGGAAGCCGAAGTAGTTGGCGACTACCTTAGTTTCCAAGCTTTCTTAGCACTTCAACCCAATGAATATTTAGGCAGGCCCTACCAAGTAAAGTTCATGTTAAATGATGGCCATTTTGGTGAAGCGGTTGCATTTAATCAAGCTATTGCGGTAGACCCACCAGCAGTGGATGTTGAAGTTGAAGCCACTACTGGTAATGTTGTCATTCGCACCGAAGCGCCTTTCTGGTTGGAAAAAATTCAGCGGATTAAAGTTGGCGCTACTCAACTTTGGGACTACGAATATACCATAAATAATAATGTTATTCGTCTTCTTAATCAGGATCGATTTATGAGTGGGAATAATGTAGTCACCATTATTGCAGATGGCTATCGGGATTTAAAATTAACTATTGTTTTGGATTAAAATTATACCCTCTTTGAAAGCAGAAGTTTGATTGTGCTGCAGTTTTAATCCCCCCTTTAAAAAAGGGGGGCTAGGGGGGATTTTATTTAATCATACTAGGCAAGCAGGTTGTTTAAAGAGATTTGAGAAGGTTTTCATGAAATCCCCCTCAATCCCCCTTTTTCAAAGGGGGAAGCTGGATTGTGCTATAGCTCTAATTCCCCCTTTCACGATAGCCTCTTTGAAAAAAAGGGCAATACTAGAGTATAATTTTAACTCTTCTTATCCTGCACCAGCACCCAAGGCCTCACCACTACAGCCCATAAAGTACTGTCATTTTCATACCAAGTCGTGGCTTGTTGATCAGTGACTTTATGTATTTTCCCTTCAGCCAGCCAGGTCTCAACCTGAGTTTTATTATCTTGAGATACTTGCGCTGCAACTTCAATTAAATCCAGTGCTTCAGTAACCGCTATTACCTGCCCTGCCGCAAAAAAAGGCTGCAAGTCTTTCCAGACAATGGTTGAGGTTTCAAGATTTAATTTCGCTTTCAGCAACTCTTGTTGATCAAGCTCTGCCATTATTAAATCACTCCAAGCTCTCTCAGCCTTTCTTGCAGGTATTCACCTGCCGTATAACGTTCTGACAATACAACATCTGGGTTAGGGTGCAAAAATAATGGTAACGAAATTCTCGACTTGTCGCGTCTGCCGCCACTCGGGTTAATCACCCGATGAGTAGTAGAGGGAAAATACCCTTGTGAGGCTTCCTGAAGCATATCACCAGTGTTAATAATTAATGTGCCGAAGTCACAGGGAACATCCAGCCATTCACCATTACTGCCTTTCACTTGTAAACCAGGCTCATTAGCAGCAGGCAAAATAGTCAGTAAATTAATATCTTCATGAGCAGCCGCACGAATTGCCCCAGGCTCTTCTTCACCCGTTAATGGCGGATAATGCAATACCCTTAGCAAGGTACCACGACTGTTTTCTATCATTTTTGATAAAGGCATTGAATAGTGCTGAGCGATTTCAGCTGGTGTATGTGACTCTACCCAGCCCAGTAACTCAGTAGCCAGTTGGTTAGCTATTTGATAATAACTCATGGCTTCGGCTTTCAATTCAGGCGGTGTTTGTCCCCAAGGGTAAATATGGTAATACTCTTTAATGTCTTTAACCTGATGGCCTTTCGCTACCTCAGACACATCAGGAGGAAAATAACCATCTTGGGTATCCACATTGTATTGATACTGGTGTTTTTCAGCACTGACAAAAAATTCATACCAATTTTGATAAATAGACTCTACCAGGGTTTGCGAAATCGGGTGGTTTTTTAATACCCCAAACCCTGTTGTTCGTAAAGACTCAACAAATCGCTGGGCACAATCAGGGGCTAAATAATCAACAGTCTGTACTTGCATTACTATGACTCTATTACTACAAAATCCTGACAGTTTAGCCAGCTATTGACTGATTCGCAACCAACTTGCCAGCTCACTGGGTTTATTAAGATCAACTGAGTGCTAAAATTTCAGCAAATAATCAACATAAGACATCATATGATTCAAACCCAATCCAGTTATACTGCCCATGCCTTTTACCAAGATCTTCCCAATGGTCGCTGTTCAGGGACCTTAACCATTGGTAAAGGGAAAATAGTCTTTGCTGGAGGGGGGCAAGCGCTAAGCATCCCCATAGAAGGCAGTGAATTTAAATTAGGCGGTGCAAGTAACCGTTTGGTGTTTATTTCTCACCCTGATCAGCCTGACTTTACTTGTTATACCAACAACCTTGAGATTCTCAAAAACCCGTTGTTGACCAGCCACTCTGCCATTGCCGCTCAATTTACTAACGCCAAACGAAAGCGAACAAAAAACAACTTTATTTTTGCTACTATCGCGCTACTAATACTTGCCAGCCCTTTTTCGCTTTACTTCGCCATGAGCCCTGCTGCTGCGTTACTTGCCAGACAAGTGCCGGTTAGCTGGGAACAAACATTAGGAGAGCAAGCGATAAAACAATATCAACTCAGCAGCACCTTTATGTCTGACAAACAGGCAAAAATCTTTCTAAGCCCCCTGACCAAACCGTTGATCGACGCAATTCCCAACAGCCCATATCAATTTCATTTTTATGTTGCTAAAGATGAAGAAATTAATGCATTTGCCTTACCTGGCGGCTACATTGTGATTCACTCTGGGCTAATTTTAAAAGCAGATAGTGCCGAAGAATTGCTGGGCGTTGTTGCCCATGAAATCGCTCATGTTACTGAGCAACATGGATTACGCAACATTATCAGTGCTACAGGCACGTTTATCATTGTGGACGCGTTGCTAGGTGACATGTCTGGTCTTTTAGCTGTCCTTGCAGACGCAGCCCCGTTATTAATTAACCAAAGTTATTCCCGACAGTTTGAGTCAGATGCAGACGAGCAAGGCGTGGTTTTATTAAAAGCTGCCAATATCAACCCACAAGGGCTTCATCAATTCTTCAAAAAAATTCAAGAGGAAGAGGCCAAGCGCCTAGCACAAATTACTGGCGATGATAGCCATGAAGTAGTTCAACAATCTCTTACCCTATTAAGCAGCCACCCAGCCACATCAGATCGAATTAGTCAGCTAAAATTATTAACACAAGAAAATGATCGCTCCTATCGTAATTTGAACCAGGAGTTTGAACAATTGAAACAAGCCGTACAACAATTTGTCACCCATACTTCATCGGACCCCACTACAGATGAAAACTGAAATTAAAGGCGGTCGTGCTTTTTCCTATTTAGATATTCAACTTTCCCCTGGAGAAACTATAACGGCAGAGTCGGATGCCATGGCAACCATGTCGGCTGATTTAGACCTGACATCAAGATTTAATGGTGGTTTTTTACCGGCCTTAGCCCGACGTTTTTTAGGGGGAGAAACCTTATTTATTAACGAGTTTGCAAATAATAGCAAAGGCAATCGACAAATAACGCTGGTTCAGCCAACCCCCGGTGAAATTAAAGAAATTGAGTTAAAAGGTAACCGCTTGTACTTGCAACCTGGCGCCTTTCTCGCCTGTACCCAAGGTATTAAGCTTGGGGTCAAATGGGCTGGTATTGTTTCTTGGTTAGCGAAAGAAGGTCTGTTTAAAGTAGTCGTCAAAGGGCATGGTAAAGTCTGGTACGGTGCATTTGGCGCATTATTGGAAAAACAAGTTGATGGCGAATATATTGTTGATACCAGCCACTTAGTTGCCTATGAACCGACTATTAAACTCAAGTTACAATTGGCAGGCGGCATTTTCTCTAGCCTATTTAGTGGTGAAGGGCTGGTCACTCGTGTTGTTGGTAAAGGCAAAATTATTATTCAAACTCGCAGTTTAGCGGGATTAGCTGGCTGGATTAATCCTAAATTACCTTAGGGCTTTTGTCCAAAGGATGCCCTTGATGAATATACAACTATTACATCGCCCAGGAAATACGGCTGCCAAAGTCACCTTAAACCCTGCTGAAATTTGTACAGCTGAGTCAGGCGCCATGATTGCGATGAGCAATAATATTCAAATAACCACAACAACGCATAAACGCGGGAAAGGCAGTATTATAAAAGCAGTTAAACGGATGGTAGCAGGCGAGTCACTTTTTATTAACCATTTTGAGGCACAAAAAACACCAGGTGAAGTATGGTTTGGTACTGCATTGGCTGGCGATTTGGAAGTCATGCAGCTTGATAATGAAACCCTGATTGTTCAAGGTAGCTCTTTTCTAGCCTGTGAACATAATATTGAAATCGACCTGGGCTGGCAGGGATTTAAATCGGTATTTTCGGGTGAACGGGTTTTTTGGGTGCACCTTCAGGGCACAGGAAAAGTAATTGTCAGTTCCTTTGGTGCTATTTATCCCATTCAAGTGGATGGTGAGTACATTGTAGATACTGGCCATATTGTTGCTTTTAATGAAACGCTGAACTTTACCATCACCAAAGCGGGTAAAAGCTGGTTACACTCATTTTTGGGCGGCGAAGGCTTGGTGTGTAAATTTCATGGAAAAGGTACCGTTTGGTGCCAATCTCATAACCCCAGTAGTTTTGGCTCATTACTTGGTAGTGATCTTAAACCCCGCTAAAAATATAGCCAAAGCGAAGGACAGCATCTATGTCAGATAACCAATACCAAGTCACCCTAACGGGCAAACTAGCTGGGTCCACTCATTTAGAACAAGCAGCCACCGAGTTTGCTCAACTGTTTAAAACAACCCCTGAACTAGCTAAACAAACTCTGCAAAAAGGCCGAGTTACCATTAAAAAAAATATCAATAAAGCAGCAGCTATTAAAGTTCGTAATGCACTTGATAAAATTGGTATTGGTTGTCGTATATTAACCGCACAAGAAGCCGCAGCTGAATTAGCTGCTCTTGCTCAACAGAAAAAAATTCAAATCGAAAAAGCTTCCACTTCTTCCACCTCAATTGATAGCACCCCTATTGATAGTTACGAGCCGCCTGCTGATCATCCTGGCTTGCAGTTTAAAATTGAAGGTAAACCCGATTACAGCTTTGTCACTGTTCAATTACCAGCTAACCGAACGCTGAAAGTAGAAGCCTCCGCCATGGCAACCATGGATACCCATATTGAAATGAAAACTAAATTAAAAGGAGGTCTAGGCAGGTTTGTTACTGGAGAATCGATCTTTATAAATGAATTTACTGCCACCCATGGCCCTGGTGAAATAGGCATTGCCCCTGGGGCACCTGGTGACATGGCCCATATCTATTTAGATGGCGATATTCTTTATTTACAAAATTCTGCTTTTGTTGCCTCTGCCATGAATGTCAATATTGAATCAAAATGGCAAGGCTTTACCAAAGGCTTTTTTTCTGGAGAAAATTTATTTTTGATTCGAGCTTCTGGCAAAGGTGACTTATGGTTTAACAGCTATGGCGCCATAATAGAAATCGATGTTCAGGGTAATTACGTTGTAGATACTGGGAATATTGTAGCATTCACCGAACAACTGGATTATAAAATAAGTAAGGTAGGTGGTTATAAGTCTCTATTCTTTTCAGGGGAAGGCTTTGTCTGTCGCTTTTCAGGACAGGGTAAAGTATGGATACAAACCCGTGGTGTTGACGCTTTTGCCTGGTGGGCTCATACCTATAGACCAAGTAGAAGTAGTGGTTAATATACCCGTCGCTTAGGGTATTTTGACTATTTTTAGAAGCACCCTTAATTCATTAATGTATTTTCATTAATTAACAATATTATTCAAGCGCCCCTTCAACAATCAGCTTATTAATAATAAATTAGTCATCATACTTTATAGATACAAGGCTTATCACACTCTATTTGAATGCCTCATTATCATATATCACTCTATATAAAAACCCTCTATATAAAAACCCCCTATATAAACACTCCCTATATCAATAAGACTAGCATTTATTTTGAGTTAATATTTCATAAAAACACACTCAATAATTATCAGCGAAATCTCAACTTAAAAAAGTCAACCTTAAAATTAATATTTCACAATAAACTAAAAAAATATTTCAGCCTTATTATAAGGCTAACCGGTTCTCGATTTCTTGGTAGGTAATTTCGTTATAGTTCTTCAACACTTTTAACTATTTATTAAAAACATGCCCTTAGGGTCTATAAACCCTTAAGGACTCGTTGCATCTTCAAGGCAGTCATCATGAGTTTACCTAAATTACACCCGTTTGCCTGTTTGTTTACTACGCTGGTAACCGTTGCACCCTTTAGCTATCTTTCTGCTCAATCACAAACTGATCAAGCAGCGATACAAAATGTATTAACGTCTAAATCAGCAATAAGCCAAAATGCTGGAATAACTAGAAATGCAACAGTAACTACAGATGCTACAATAAAAGAAAATGTATTAACTTCATTACTATCCACAAAAACAGAAAATAACACAACACAAACCATAGAAGCTAGTGCACAGCCGCAAATAATTAAAATTGCAGATAAAGTCGTTACGGCTACTAGCTTAGTACCTAATCAATCACTCAAAAAAGATCAATCTCACACAATTCAGGAACCCGGCGCCAGCTTTATTAAAATTCATTTTAGTGCTTTTAGCCTTCCTAAAAACAGCCAAGTGATTGTCAGCAACCCTGATGGTAGCGAAGCATATCGCTATGGTAATAGCAAACGCGATAATTTCACCTTTGATCCTGATAATGGAGAAGATGGTAAACAGGCTTGGGCCAGTATGTCGATTAGTGGTGATACCGCCATCGTCAAAGTTGAAACTGATCCTAAATACCCCTGGGTAGAAGGGAAACATCAATTAAAAATTGGTCACTATTGGAAGGGCTACCCAGAAGAAGTGGTTGAGGAACTCATCCAAACTCGCTCCACCTGCGGCAAAATGCAACGAAAAGATGCGGTTTGTTATAAAGACTCTCACCCAACTGAATATGCTCATACCAAACCTGTCGCCCGCTTGGTCATGGGCGGGGGTTTATGTACAGCCTGGCGAGTCAGTGCCGACAACCGTATGTTTACTAATAACCATTGTATGAGCACTCAATCAAAAGTATCCAATTCAGAAGTCTGGTTTAACTATCAACGCAGCCAATGTGGTGGTGGACAAAAAAATAAAGTGGTAAAAGTCTCTGGCGATAAAATGTTAAAAACCAGTCGCAGTAATAGTTTAGACTACACCTTATTTACCGTTAAAGACTTTAACTCAATCAAGTCATTTAGTTATCTGGGCCTCGATGTAAGAGAACCTCAACAAAATGAAGATATTTATATTGCTCAGCATGGCGCAGGCAACCCTAAAGAGCTGAGTATTGAAGACGATCAAAATTCACGTAACCGCTGCCAGGTAGATAAACCCACCAGTAGTCGTAGTAATTTAGGCTATAAATGTGATACTACCGGTGGTAGTTCTGGATCACCTGTATTGGCAAATAAGAGCCACAAAGTTATTGGTTTACACCACTGGGGAGGCTGCCCAAGCGGCACTAACTCGGCAGCTAAAATTAAAGATATCTGGCCAGAAGTCGCTGAGCATTTTAATAATAAAGTACCTGCCGATGGTGTAGGCGGTAATCCTAACCCTAATCCTGATCCCGATCCAAACCCCAATCCGAATCCAAACCCTAAGCCCAACCCCGATAAGTTTAAACCACTTTCTAACAAGCTTAATGCCTGCCTAGGGGTAAATAGCAGCGCCAAAATAAATGCCAGCAGCTGCCAAAATGATAAATCACAACAATGGGAACTAGACACCAAAGGCCTCTTACATCCAGCCAGCGCACCTGAAAAATGCTTACAAATGCCACAATGGTGGAAAGGCAGCAACCGCGCCGTTATTGGCAGCTGCGACAGCAAACAACTTCACCAACGCTGGCAACTAAAACAAGGCCGCCTTGAAAACCTGGCTTACCCAATGATTTATTTAAAACATTTTAAAGCCTACGGCGACTGGGTTGGCGTATGGACTAAGGATAATGCAGAAGGTGCACAGTGGCAGTGGAAATAGCTGTAGTTGTTAATTTTTATTTCATTTAAATGGAAGTATATGAGGAAGTGGCTGAGTGAAAATTTGGTCACTTTTTTTATAAAAATTAGAAAATTTGAGTTACCCCCCTTCACAACCCTATTTCACAAAAAACCATTCATAATTTGTTGAATTTATTTAAATTTTATATTATTTGTACAGGTAGACTACATATATAACACACATAAATATCAATGAGTTTTAGGCTACCATTACTAAGAAGTACACGACCAAGACCGTATGCGAAGCTATTCGTACCGCAATATCTCATGAATAGAATACTATATAGTCATCATAGATAGATACCCCCTACCCTACAACACATAACGTCCGCTTAAGTGGTGAGCAACGCTAATACAACACTCAGTTATTGCACCGAAAACACAAAAGCCAATTTAGAACAAAACCGCCGAGCGTTGCGAATCCGTCTTGAAACGTTTGTTAGGCAATACCTTATTGGTCACGGAATGACCTACTAGAAATACTCACGGAGTTTCCATCAGGATCTTTAGTATTTGAAAACTGATAGCCCTTTGCTTCA
Organism: Spartinivicinus poritis; assembly: GCF_028858535.1. Classification (NCBI taxonomy): domain Bacteria; kingdom Pseudomonadati; phylum Pseudomonadota; class Gammaproteobacteria; order Oceanospirillales; family Zooshikellaceae; genus Spartinivicinus; species Spartinivicinus poritis. The sequence goes on along the minus strand of NZ_JAPMOU010000023.1, from coordinate 74,124 downwards.
TGTATAGGACCAAATTCAATATTTGACTGTTTAGCAATAGAGATAAAGTTAGCAACATCTTGTACATGAAAGCTCAGTTTTACCCCAACCTGACCTAGTTTTATACTCTTAGCCGCTTGATGAATTAGAATTCCAGCCCCTCCACAAGTAGGAGTCAACTCAATCAAGCCATCAACAACTTTTCCCGTTGTTTTGAAGTTAAAGAGCTTGCTGTAAAACTCTGCTGATTTTTCCATATTACGTGCATATATCATGATGGTACCGAGTGATGCTTCCATACTTAACTCCAATATCTATAAATAACGCGTATCACTAGTTGCCTAACGCCCACATAAAAGGCGGAGCGTCAGCGACGTCCAGCGCAACGAAGTGGAGCGGATTTTGATGTGCTTGTTAGGTATTTGCAACGTAAATTCTCGGAGTGGGCGAATAATAGACTCTAAACTCAGTGTCTGTTTTCTTAGGATTGCAATATACACGAATAACTTTCTCATCACTCCATGCTTGAAAAGCTATCTCCGACACATACTCTTGGTAGATATTATATACCACGACACCGTTCGATATCAGCTTGGCACTAAATGATATATTGCCAAATGGAGAATGGGTAACAATCAGCTCACTACCATCTTCATAAAGATATATATAAGAAAACAAACCCTCATCGGGGTCGTTCTCATCAGATAAGCCAAACCCTTTCTCAAAGAACTCTAGTTCCTCTGGGTATTTATAATTCACTGCAATTCTTACCATGTGCCGTACAAGATTGCTTTGTTATGAGTGCTCTGTTTGACAACTCCAACAAAACTCAAAAGATGCATCATTCTTTTCATTACAGTTGTTACAATTCCATTCTTCTGAATCCACAGAACTAAGTGAAGATTCTATCACTTGAACAGCTTTTTCATAGTCAGAATCATCTACGACCCAAAGCTCAAGCCAAGTATCTAAAGGTGATAGATCCCCCATACCTCCTGCAGCATATTCATTTTTTAAAGTAACCGCTATTCCTGAATTTTCTACAAGGTTTTTTGCGTTGCTGACTAGGAATCGGTTTTCATTCGTATATATTAACTTCACAGATGTTTACTCATAATGTAGTGTTAACCGGCGTTTGAATGCGAACGACCAGAGCGGTAGCGCAGGGAACGAGCACTTAAATGTCCCGATGAAACACATTGTTATTCATCTTGTTCATTCAGAAACTAAATATTGAAGCGATCGCATCAAAAATAGAGAGAAGCCCATCAATTATTACTTCGAGAGTTCCTGACAATATCTCTAAGAGCCCCTCCCCCGCACCCACACTTGGCACTGCCGCACCAATTATTGCCGCTGCGACTAATGCACTAGAGTACATTTCGACTCCTACAAACAACATATACACAACCGAACCAATTATCAGAAGCGAACATACCGCTCCAAGAAGTCTGACTCCAATTGACTTTTCCTTTCTATTACTCATTTTTTAGTTTCACTATTACATGATTCAATTGCATAACGCCAAGCTAGGCGGCAGCCGAACTGCAGGTTTGGCTGTCTAGTGCAGGCCTGCAGGCCGGAATGATGCTTGAGCAACTTGTTATGTGTTTTTGACGTTGTTCCTTAATCCCCGCAGATAGATATAACCCAGCTCAGTAAAATATGGACGAGCCTCAATTGGTCGGCTAATGACATACCCTGATGAATTTATGATTTCAACCACATACTGATCATTGCTTGATGAGGCTGTGATAGCCGAGTCAATAGCGCTTATCCATGCCTCTATTTCATCTTCTTGGGTGCTGTCGATATTCATAATATCGAATGCTTCTTCGAGCTCGCTTTGAGCAAGGCAAGAAAATAAATTCTTTAGTTTACTTTGCCAGCCTTCCATATAACTCACTACACATAACTATTAATGAACGTCACTCTGACGCAAAGTACTACGTCGCATTGACGTATAACAATCGAATATATTTTAACCAAATCACAAACTTATTACTAGAATAATGTTGGTATGACGCACTCAACTAACTGATTTATATAAAATTGATCATCTTTCAACCAGCACTTTGACGCCCATCTATTCACACTGTACTTATACAGAATTATATCACCTTAATAGCTATGTGATGTATGCGGAGATGATTATGGCAAGTCTATTACTTGAGAAAGTGAGACAAATTAGGGTTAGACACTACAGTCTAAAAACTGAGAAATGCTACTTATATTGGATACGACAATACTTATGTTTTCTTAAAATAAATAATTTGCACTGAAAATGTATTCTTTTGCTTAAACTGAGATAATTTTTCACTTTGTGAAAATAAAAATTAATCCTTAAAGCCCTTACACAACAAGGTTTAGCTATTAATTATTGCCATAATTAAGTTTGCAAAAACCTCTATGACACAAACTCCACAGGTGGGGAGGAGCAGTGCTTTTTTCGGTCTTCTTAATTCTCGGAGGAGTTGATGATGGCTAGGGATAGAAAGTAATTTGTCATATGGAAGGACAGGTGGCCATGAAATAATTGCGCAATATTTAAGCAGTAAATGCTGTGGCTACTCAGTACAAATGCAAAAGATATATTGCGTAGAACAATACTTTTTTCAGGCTAAATTAGCCGACTCCATGTATGTACTTACTGACAGTTTTGAAAGCGTAACAGATAAAGTTAGCAAGAACGAGTAGGAATCATTCAAGGTATCTTTAGAACAATTGAGCATCTAGTATGATAAAACTTTAATCTTCAGCTATATACTCACTTGTACGCTCTAATCCTAAGGATAAAGCTTAATGAGTATAATCTCTAAGTTTGTTCTCTTAATGTTACTCCTTCAGCAAATTACTTATTATGCACATGCCAGAAAGCTAATTGTAGTAGGTGTTCCTGCTCCTCCGATGAGGTATCTTGATTCAAATAAACAGCCTCGGGGGTTTGATATTGATGTACTCGATCATATTTTGAAAAAATTAGGCCATGAATATATTGTTGTTCTAATAGATTCTTCTCCTAGGATTGAGATAATGTGGCAAAAAGGAGATATGGATATATTGATGACTTATTCATATAAGGAAAAAAGGGGAAAATATCTTATATACCCCAAGGAGTCGCATGTAAAAGTTGCATGGAACTTTTTTATTAGGAAAGAAGATAAAGAAAAAATTAAATTTCAAGATTATAGCGACCTAAAAGAGTGGCGAGTTGGTGCTTCTTCAGGAAAGTCTTACACAAAAGAGTTTTGGGAAGCTACTAAGTTATTTCCTAATATTCAAATAATTCCAAGAGATGCTGTGCAATTAAGCAAGCTGATTAATAAGCGGCTGGATGTTGTTCCTCTTGAAACTCTTTCAGCATTATATAAAGCTCATCAACAAGGTATCTCGGACCAAATAACATATCTAAAGAAACCATTAAAAATAAAGCCATATTATAACCTATTTGTCAAAGCATCATCTTATCCTAATTTAAAATCTTTGGTCAAAAAATATGATGAAGAGCTTTTAAGAATGAAACACGATGGAACGTTAGGCAGAATAAAACAAAAATATCATTTTGTTGATATTTAATAAACTATCATCAATTTGTGAAGAGCTACTGATACAGTCAAGCTATTCAGTATGAGATGGTATCTAAATGTAATTACTTGGTAGCCAATCTATTCTTAAGCTCCCTTAATTCAGCCGATAACAGACCGCATCGGCAATTTATACCTACTCTTCAATACTTAAAAGGAATTCATCAACGGCTTTATTGAATTCTTTAAACCGCTCCCAAAACATCATGTGCTTGCCCATATAAACCGTAGTGGCAGATGGGGTGTTAGCTTTAATCCACTTTTCTGCCACCGCCTTCTTCTCATCCCGCACAACATATAATAAAGGCATTTTTCCCTCCAGTGCGATAAGATCCTCACTGTAATCAAGATAAAACCCTGTAGCATTTGTAATGGAAGCAACACTGCTTGACGTTTGATTAGCGATTTTTGATACCCAGGCAACTTTCTCAGGGGTGGGGGTTTCAAGCATCCATTTGCTAAATTCCGCAATGACGTTATCTCGATTCTCGATGATACCCTCAGTAAACGACCGCGAATAACCATCCGAATCATCGTCAAGATACCAGACCCACTCGTCGTATGATGCTCCTGCTATATCTGGCCCAGTGTCAATCATTATCATAGCTTTGAGCTTATCAGGTCCAAACTGGTTCAAATACGCCAGTTGCTCCATAACACCATATGACCAACCCGCCAAAATGATATTCTTCAAGCCCAGCTTTTCGATCAATTGGGCTAGATCACGAGCGTGTTGTTGATAGGTGTGGCCCTCAACTGGTTTTGATGATTTACCTTGGCCTCTTGGGTCATAAGCCAGTGCCCGATACGTTGTTGAATTTTTAAAGTGTGCGAGTTGATGTTCAAAAACATCGGTTGACATCATCCAGCCAGGAATAAAAATGATAGTAATGTCGCCGCTGCCAGCTTGCTCGTAATGTATAGTGAGATTTTCATTGATCTTAACGTCTTCTGCAGGTACACCACTTGCAAAAAAACTCAGACTTACAATTATTATTACGAGGTTTATAATTCTCATCGTCTTTCCTAATTTTGAAATCGTTAGGCTGTAGGGCACCTATAATTTTCCTGGTGTAGTACATGCAATAGTACGAAATTCCCGTGTCATATGAGCCTGATCACTGAATCCAAATTGTTGAGCAACATCCGCCAGGTCTACGTTTTTATGTAGCAGTAAAAAGCAAATTGTTTTTTTAATCCGTAAAATGCGCTGATAATGTTTTGGGGTCATCCCCAGCCAAAGCTTAAAAAGACGCTCGATCTGTCGTTGGCTCAATTGAATACTTTTACTAAGTTGCCCCAAGGCTTCATTTTGTTCAATACACTCCAGTGCTTTTTCCAGAGAGTCTGGAATCACATTGGTAAAATCCAGATTTTTATCTGCCCACTGATACAGCACTTCAATCTGGCTCTCGTTATCTTTTTGCATCCGGAGTTGAGAATAAATTCGGTAGAGGTTATATAGTTGATCTTGTTCTGACGATAATAATGTGGGCTTATCGAAGTGCTGCCCTAAGACACCATAACCAATTGCCGGATAGAAGCGGATACCTGCGAGTAGTGCTCCAGAAGATAGAACAATGTTCTCCGCCTGTTTATTTATCGGCAGCATGATGACACCTTCCGGGAGAGTTTCATTACCAATCGTCACGTCACCCATAAGATTAAAAATAATTCCACTCCCGGCATCAGAATACAGTGACTTCACTACCGAATCTGGTTGAAGTACAGATGCTGACCATATTCCTTGTATAAACGCAGACAGCCGTCCCGATGGTTTAGACAGCTGAAAGTTGAATACTGGCTTAATTGATTTATTACGGTTTATAACTGCCCACCTCTGGCTTGAATGTTTTAGCAATTCGGTTCCAACTGTTGATGGCATTAATTGCAATGGTCAAATCCACAACAGCTTGTTCACCTAGTATCTTTACCACATTCTGATAGTTGTGATCATCCACAGGTTTACCTGCAGTCAAATACTCAGCCCAATCCAGTGCTGCGAGTTCAATCTCTGAGTATAAGGGCATATCACGCCACGCACTTAAACCAATAATACGTTCCTGAATACGTTCCTGAGTTTCACCCTGATTCAGCATATCTTTGCTATGCATATCAATACAAAAAGCACACTGGTTGATCTGCGACACTCTCAGTTTAATCAATTCCCAGATTGAGATCGTCATCGTTTCTGAAGCACTAAATTGCTCACGCAGATAGTCTTCCTGTTTCATCAAAATCTGCATCGCTTTGGAAGCGAGATCTAAGTAGTTGGCACGTAAAGCCATATTTTATCTCCTCAATAGTGAGTTATGGGAGATAAGATAGCTAATGGCTCAAGACAGGTATTGAATATTTTCGACACGTATACTGCTTAAACTGATCACTGATTGAGGCTATTTAACACCGTATTGCTAGGACTTCCAAACGTATGGCTATGCTTAGTCATAGCCTACCCAACCACTATCATAAACTCCGATAAGCTGCATGCTAGAGTCGTTGACTGATTGTGGTAAACGATTATGTATAGGTGATAGAAAAAAGCTGATTAACACATTCATTAGATACTTTTTGTAATAGAGCCTATGCTTAAGATAACATTATCTAGAACTAGACATCTATAAGTCATAGTTCTGTCTAGAGATATTCATTAGCTGTTAGCTTCTAGGAAATTGCTAGAATGAATCAAATGCCATTTATAGCTATTTTTATAATAGCGATTGATTTATATGTAAACCTGGCAATAAGTGAAGAAATTTCAGATAACGTCGTCAAAAATTCTATTATTGGCATATGGTCTATGATTCCTCTCAAGAATGGTATTGCTAATGTTGTAGAGTATACAAAAGATGGTAAAAGTAAGGTGTACTCGTTTAATTGTATTAAAAAAAATGAAAGGGTAGTTGAAATATCTGACTACAAAGTAAGTCAGGATGGAAAAATAATTTACATTTCTTCTGAAAAAAATAGCTTTGAGTTAGAAGTATTAACTTTACAACCTAAAGCAATGAAGCTTAGTATGAATTTCAATGATCATAAATTAACATTTCAATATATTAAAACCAATAAAATTGAACCATTATGTTCATTATTCAAATGGAAAGAACCTAGTGAAACAAAAAAAGGTGCATTTGATGGTAAAGAGTTTATTCATAAACCAATAATACCTATTAGACCGGATATAGATAGATACATTGGAGCATGGGCTAATGATAAAGGTGAAATTCAGATCACCATAATAAAAGATGCTGATGGTAATATAAAGTTACATTTGGAAAGTGATAAAAATTGGAACTATTTATACAATAATGTAAGTTGGGTTGGCAATGAGCTACATTATCAAAGTTTTGCCTACTCAGATAAAAAAGATCTGTTTACACACCCTTACCATAAATCTAGAATGAAAACTATAATTACCCCTGTTAGCGATTATAATAAAATCAAATACTCATTTTTTATCGACAGCTCTCGATATGATTATATTTTAACAAGGAAGTAGTTATTAAATAGGATGATAAGCTCATTTTTAACTATTCCTTGATTTTATCAAACAACCCTACATGTAACCTACCCAATCCAGGCCACCAACCCGAACCCCATAATGGGTGGGTGCTTGCCTTCTTTTGAATTAGTTATGGCCTGAAAGTAAATGTGATTGGTTAAGGGGTTCTTAGAGCTTTTGTATTGCAGCTGAACACCCTTCATCAGAAGTAAAGAGCCTATCTAGTCCTGTAATAATATGACTCGTTAAACTTGAAATTGAGTTATTAGTCATATCTAGTGAATGACGTGCTATGCTTAAAAGTTATAGATAAAGTAAGCTGTAAGATCAGATGAAAGCACTTGCCAACATTATCGCTTCTTTAAGCATTGTTATAAGTAGTACTACTTATGGCGAGCTAGTTGTAAAACATGTTCCGCCAGAAAGTATTCATGATAAACGACATATCTATTTCATCGATCTATTAAAGATCGCTCTCAAGAATACTCAAGATACATATGGAAGCTTCAGGCTTGAAATGTCCCAATCGTTAATGAACCAAGACAGAGCAATTGCAAGCCTTCAGCAAAATAAATTCATAGATATACTATGGACAATGACATCTATTGAACGAGAAAACGTGTTATTACCAATACGGATTCCTTTGATGAAAGGATTGCTGGGGCATCGTATTTTTATAATAAGAAAAGTAGATAAGGAAAATTTTGAAAAAATTACAACGCTTAAGGAGCTTAAACAACTTCAAGCTGGTCAAGGCCATGACTGGCCCGATACTAAAATACTGCAAGCAAACAGTTTTTCTGTAACCATAAGCCCAAACTATGAGGGATTATTTAGCATGTTAGAACACCATCGTTTTGATTATTTCCCTAGAGGAGTAACAGAAGTTTGGGAAGAATTAAAGGAATATTCAAATAAAGGATTTATGCTTGATATGAAATTAATGCTGTACTATCCAGCACCAATCTACTTTTTTGTTAACAAATCTAATAAAAAACTTGCCAGTCGAATTGAAACAGGACTATGGATAGCAATTAAACAAGGAGATTTTGACCGACTATTTTATAACCATCCATCACATGCAAGCACATTACGATCAGCCAAAATGGAAAATAGGATTATCTTCACGCTCAAAAATCCACTGCTTCCTCTGGAGACTCCCATTGACAATGAAATACTTTGGCATAAAATTAAAAGCCACCTTCCCAGAAGGTAGCTAATTAGATCACTTATATCCCTAGCAGATCTTTCAAAGCTTGATTTTCATGTTTTAACTCTTTCACTGCTTCAATCAGCACACCCACAAGCCCAGCATAATTAACCTGCTTGAGTGTTTTTTCTGTACCATCTTCATTAGTGATTTTGATGTTTTGCACTAGCTCAGGAAAGACAGTTTCCACATCTTGGGCAATCACACCAATATCTTTCTTGCTGTTTTTCTTCCACTCATAAGAGACTCCGTTTAATTTAGATATATTTTCTAAGGCTTTTTCTAATTGGGCTGTATTTTTTTTCAAATTTTGGTCACTAAGACGTATAAAATTTGGTGTAGATCTACACTTTGAATATGCACTGCCCGTGAGATGCTTACATGATTCATGTGCATAACCATGAGAAAAAGCAGAAACGGAAGTTAAAACAATTACAGCAATTATTTTGTTCATAATAGTCCACTCGCACTTGATTTATGTCATTGTTTACAACTTAGTATCGAGCTATACAACACTGAAAGTATATGTAATTTCTGAAACAGAATGTAACGAAGTTTTAATTTTTCAAGGCCTATGAACTACCATTAAAAGGTTTACATTTTCTACTTATATAATCTTGATAGCACCTACCAAGTCGATAACTAGCAAAAATAAGAAACCCCAAAGATGAAACAATCACACCAATAAAGATAGCCGTTAATACAATAAAAAAGCCCCAACGATGTGGGGCTTAAAAGGATATTAGCTGTTAAGCATTATTTCTAGCAAAGACAATATTGGCTGTTTGATTAGCGTTTGGAATAAGTCTAAACACTATTTTGCTGATGACATGCCACACTCACATATAACACCCCAGCATTCACAATAGTCGTCATCATCGCCAGCTTGACCAGCAATAGAAAAAGTAACAGCAGCTATAAAAATTATTGATTTCCACATAAAAAGTCCTCTTCAATATCCATCCAAAAAGCCATAGGCCATATGACTAATTGCATTTTATATGTAAACGCTGAATATTTTTGTCATAATTAAGTAAAATCTAATATTGGCATTAGACTTGTAATAGGAGGGCTACTAGCTATCAAACTTGCTACTGGTAGGATTATATAAAAAAAGCCCCATGGGGGCTAAAACTTGAGTATGTCTTCCTATTTTAGGCTCACAAGCTGTCTACTATACAGCTTAATTCCCTTTCAAATAGGTCTGTACAACAGTGCCAATTATATAAGCCTCTGCTGGATTGAATGTCACAGGAATGTAAAAAGTAGCCTCTTGAGGTTAGATACTTTATAAGTACAACAATATTTCAATGTTCCAGAACAAAAAAAGCCCTCAGGATAACGAGGGCTAAATTTTTTCTTTGAGATGAAAAATATCAAACTCCTAAACCACAAACAGCAATAGGAACAGTATGACACTATTGATTATAAGTGAGTTACTAGGCAGTTTTGTCACAGTTAAGTAAAAAAATGCCTCTAAGTTAGAGGCAAAAGATTTGTGTTATGAGGTTACCAATATAACACAAACAATTAGTTTAGTAAGCCATAGAATAAAAAAGCCTCTATGCAAGGGACTGAATAATTTGTGTTAATTGGCTCATAAAAACTGATTACCATAATTTGGGGTCGCACAAAGAAGCAACACAGTTTATTGCTACGGGTGCTTTTTCTAAAATATATTCATTAAGCACAACAGCTTGCCACCCAAAAGGATACTGAAGTTTGTAAGGCGCTGTATAATTACGAGCAGCTCCAGCATTAAAACCAAATCTTCCGTAATACTTTGGATCACCGTAAACAAAGACGATATTTCCCCCTATTGCTAACAACTGTTGCATGCCATATTCAATCAACTTAGAGCCAATACGACGTTTTTGGTAACCCGGCTGCACTGCCAGCGGTGCCAAAATATAAGCCTGGCAGCTCTCATTGCTTTCTATTCCAACAGGACTAAATGTGACATGTCCCACCACAAAGTTATTAGTTTCAGCTATCAGAGGGATGGTTGATGGTGTCGTCTTTTCGGCAAGTAGTTCAATGGCAAGTTTTGTGACAATCTCACTCTCGCCCTTGGGAAACGCGGATGAATAGATTCTTTTGATATCGTCACGATCCAGGTCTGTCGCTATTCTGATGTTCATCATTATTAAGCTTATCAGGCATCTCTTTGTTAGGTAAGTTTCCTTCCTCTACATATACCTATTATAAACATTAATGCCATAAAACCACACAACACATAGATTCCAATCCATACATCCCATAAGGTAGGCATGTATGGCGGATTACCTATAAAGTAATGCTCTCCATTACCAATAAAAAAGAAAGAGTTTAATGAAAATAGTTTTCATGTATTTGTATAACCTATACACTACCATAGGGCTGTTTTACTGAGAATCGCAATGAAACCTAAATTTGCCTCCTAAACTACCCTGCCCCTCTTAACTCTCTAAGTTTTTCAAGGACTTTTGCCCATTGCTCTAAAGTCAGTGGGCTATATAACTTTCGCATCAGTTTACATTTTAACCGAAATATTATTTGGTTTTTATTTCTGTTTTTTTGAATCTCAGAAAATAGCCATTCTTTGTCAAATCCTTCCCATTCACCAGCTACATTTTGTAAATTCATAAAGCAAATAGGTGCAACATCGTAATAATACATCTCATTTAGCTCCTTTTCAGTAAAAGAAGTTTTAAACAATTCATTTGCTATATGTTTTAGGTCTAAAACTCTAAGTTGATTGTCTAGGAACAATTCAGAGATAATACTCCACGCAATTTTATACTGTTCTAGCTGGTTGTTTTGCATTTTAAAAGACCTCATTGACTCCCATAATTAAGTCTATACCTATACAGCCAGCAATACCGAAACTACCTATTGGCTTAAGGCCTGTCTGCCCTAAGAAAATCACTTCAAGCGTTTATTTCATTGTAGAATTGCTTACTCCATTGTTTCCAATGCTGAGCATTTGGGCTATCAAGGTCCATTGTAAACTCAAAACCGATATCAGCTTCTCTTGTAATAGTAAACCCTAGCTTCCTATGAAATGCCAGAGATAGCTTGTTCACTTTCAATACATTACTCACTAATTTACAGGCTTTGACTGTTTCTAGGTGAGCGATAATTTTTGAAAATAGTTCGCCAAAAACTTGTTTAGTTCTGTGATATGGGTGAGTAACAAACATAAGAATGAACCAAGTACCACTACCCATATCTTTAAGCGTTGCATAGCTTAATAAAATACCATTTCGACGAACCTCGAATAGCAAGCCATGGTTCATCGCTATTTCAATTGATTCAAGGTAGGCTTGTTCATCAATAGGCCTACCTGCTGTTTTGGATATACCTTCTAGAGTAAGAAGGGTTAAATCAATATAGTCTCTCATGTTTAACACTGATTGCTTATATCCCATATAATAATGTAGTAAGTATATTCCCTTATAGCTGCTAAAGTTACCTACCTGTAATGTTACAATAACGTATCATTACAGGCTAGCAAACAATTTACAGATTCACATAGGCTCCTATGGCAATAAGAAAAAAAGACATTATTCATCTTTATAAAACCTACTACATGGACAGAGAAAATGAACAAGTTGACTTATTTCAATTATTAAAGCAGGAATTTTCGATAGTTAATGCTGTATACCCTGGCAGCTATGTACAAATATCACCAGCATTTGTCTATCCACAGGTAGTTTTCATTGATGCTGATAAAAATGCCATCAAGTTTTTTAAAGATAATGATCGGATTATTAATCTTATTAACAGCAGAAAGGAGTATGATACTATACCCAATATCACATTTTATGGAAGAGATTATAATAATCCCATAAAAGAACTGCTGGGTCTTTTTGACCTTTTAATTTCACAATATGCTGGTTTTATTTCTAGTTGCTGCAAACAATACTTAAAGGTTGGGGGATATTTACTGGCAAATGATAGCCATGGTGATGCTGGGTTAGCATCAATTGATAATGACTACAAGCTGGTAGCGACTATTCGTGAGTCAAACGGAAAATATAAGCTATCTTTCAATGATTTAGACAAATACTTTATTCCCAAGCAAGACATTGCTATTACCAAGGAATATTTATATAAAGTGGGTAAAGGCTTAAGCTACACAAACAAAGCTTCTTTGTATGTTTTTCAACGTGTGATGTAATGACAATTTTCTAGAGAACCTAATTAGGTACTGAATAAAAAATTATTCAGTACCTAATTTTAACTATAATCAAGTCTATTTAAACCATAGTTATGGCTATAGTAATAAAAGAAATACCTACAACAAAATGAAATAATCTTGAGTACTTAAAAAGCACCCATGATATTTTCTCCATGATCAACGAGTAAAACAAGTGTACTAACAGTGTTGATAATAGCAAAATAACCACTAGCCATAGTGCTTGTATCAAGTAGTCACTTTTCACATCAATAAACATAGGAAAAAATGATGAAAAAAATAGTAGTGTTTTCGGGTTGAAACTACTGATAATCACACCTTGTTTAAATGAAAAGTTACTCAGTGCTGACTCATTAATTTTATAATTATTATATGAAGCCATTAAAGACATAACCCCAAGGTAACCAAGATAACTCAATCCTGCATATTGAACGAGATAATACAAGGTTGTTGAAGCTTTAAAAACAACTGCAAGCCCACTGATTGCCGCAATAGCGACAGAAAGCAAACCAAGTTGAATACCTACTATTAATGGAAGAGTATGTCGAAATCCATTTTGAATGCTCTGTGCGACCACTGCCAAAGTGCCAGGTCCTGGAGTAGCTGCAGAGATAACACATAAAAATATATATGAAACGACAGTATCTGTACTCATATTATTTGAACACCTAAAATAACTGAAGGCAACAACTGACAACCTTTATACAAAAGAATTGTCAAGCTACATTAATTCTGGTTTTAGCAAATATGTATGACTCTCACCTCAAGCCAATACAACGCGAGCTAAGATGAAGCTAAAGCATTTCTGTTGTCCAAAACCTAGCATGAATACCAAAGCTTGATTATCAGACGAGCTAAACCAGCGTTTTATTTACAGTTATTGATGATCAAAAAAATACGTACATTTTATAACAGCCAACTATGATTCATTTTGACAATATTAAAAGCTAAAACTAGCTGCTCATACCATTGAGTGCTTATGGACTGAATAAGCAGGTGTTAGTTATAGCGTTACACGAGTGTAACTTACCACGCTTATAGTATCAAGCGTTGCGAAACTGAAAGGCGTTATTTCAACGCCTATTTGAACTGAGAGTGGGGATTCAAGTAGTGTTAAGAAGCTCTATAGCCTCATACGTATAACATCAAACAAAGGCGTAAGTTCTCGTTTAATTGGATCAGGTTCACCTTTTTCCATAGCATCCCAATATTTCCAATGAACCTTTGCTGTCCCCAATTCATAGTCCATTGCATCCCAGTTATCTTCCCTGAAGCTATAGAATGCCCAGTGATATTTTTTTTGATCCAGAACAGTCAGCACATCGTTTAAATAGTTCTTACAGCCAGGCAGTTTACGAATACAACCAAACTCACCTGCCACCATTCTATTAGCAGGGATACCATGCAACTCAGCCCATTGGCCTGGTAACGCAAGATACTTAGCTACTCTTTTGGCCCCCCAATACTCCATACCATCACCAAAAGGCACTATACCAGGATAACTGTATGGTTTTTTACGCTTCAAGTTAGGGCCACTGGTAGCAGCATAAGGCTCATACATATGAAAGCTATAGAGAATACGTTTGTCTGCCAAAGGTGCAGGCCAGTAGCTGTATGCATCAGCTGATGCATACCAACCAGCATCCACCATAATCGGTGTTACAGGATCTACCAGACGGATAGCATGGATCACCTTAGTATAAAAAGCGCGCAAATCTCTTGAGGTTCCCTGTTGTTGCTTATACCAGTCTTGCATTGTTGACTGGTCAGCATGCTCCGCCAGCCCTCCTTTTTTTTCAGGGGCGGGTTCATTAATAATATTATATGCAACAACAGCTGGATTATCTTTAAGTTGTTTAGCTAAATCCTGCCAAAATTGCGCAGCTACATCCCAGTTCTTTTTATCCTGCCAAAGTCGGTCATCAAATTTGTTTCCATTATTCTGAGACCAGCGCATAAATGGCAGAGATAATGGTGTTATAACTACTTTAATTCCAGCTTGATGGGCGCGCTCCAATGTATTAGCTAAAACTGTAAAGTCTTGCAGAGAAATGCCACGATAGTTGTCAGCATCTCCCATCAGGAAATCACGCTTTTCTGCTTGCCACTTATCATAAGAAAGTCTTACCCAGCTGGCACCATACCCTTTTAATGCTGCAAAATAGGCTTTACTAGGTGGTAAACGATTGAAGCTATTGCCACCATGTTGTGTCGTTTCCCAGAACTTAATAGGGTCGGCAGCAAAGCTGATACATGACACAATGAATAGAAAACAAGCCAGTACCATTCGAATACTATACATTTATTGTTCCTTCATATAAAAAGCAGGTGTTTATGTATATTATACCCAATGCGAAGGATTTTTAGGTGAGGAATGAAGATAACAAAACCTAAAAATGATCCGCGACGGGTATATTTAAGCCAGTACTTGAGCTGAGTTTGTCATGTGAGGGTAAAAAGAACAGTTAAAATCTTGTGAGTTCAATAGGTAAGCCTATTCCTTGAGCCCATTCAATTAAAATATCGCCTTGATAAAAGCTTTTATTTACCACGACACTGGCTCGATGGGCATTTACAATATCATTTTTCCATACTATAGCTTGATTACTTAATAATACATTTTGCCACAATAGACCAAAGTGATGGTCTAGCACCTGCTGCTTTACTTTTGATGGTGGGCAAGCAGCCATTTGAGCGGGAATAGTATAATCAATTTGTGGTTTAACAGATGCCTGAGTTCGAATTTTAATCCAATCCTGATCAGGTATAGGCGGTAAAATAAGGCTAACATGCCAACGGTGCTCCCCTCTGCTCAATATCAAGTCATAAACACCTGCAGAATAGGTGTGAGGAAAATAGTCACTTTCCACTTCAGCGTAGCCATACTCACCTGATTGTTTAGCTATTTTATTATTAATTAATGGCTTTCCATGGTTATTAATGAGTTTGACAGTAAAAGGAGCATCAACCCCTTCGAAACTTAATTTTACATGATATTCAACTTGTTGAAGGTTATAGTGTTTGATTAGTACTACTCGGATAAAGCTCGCAAAAATATTATCTATTTTTACTGGAATCGCTTGTCCACAACTGGTTTCTTGTAATATTGTATCAAATACTAGTGGCCATTGTTTCTTTATTTCACTCGTTAACGGCTTCTTCAGTATAAGCAGCAATTGTTGCCATGCCTTAATAGGCTTTTCATCTAGTAATGCTACATAGACCTTTTTTAGTGGTGTTTCTTGCAACCAATTATTCGCGTTAGCCTGACTGGTTATAAAAAATAAAAAAACAACTGTAAATAAATAATTGCTTTTCAACTTCATACTTTTAATCGATACCCGATCCCTCTTACCGTTTCAATAACTAAGGTAGGGAATTTCTGTCTTAAGTGTAATACATGGTTATCGATTGTTCGGGTTGTAGGAAACGATTGATAACCCCATACTTGGTTAAGCAACTCTTCTCGGCTATACACTCTATTTGGCTTTTGTATTAATACTGAGAGTAACTTAAACTCTTTGATTGTCAGTGTTACCTCAATTCCTTGATAAACCACCTGTTGTGTCGCTAAGTTGAGTACTAGGTCATTAGCATATAATCTACTTTCGCCCAATGGCCGTAACTGTGCTTGTACCCGAGCTAATAACTCAAGGTGCTCAAATGGTTTAAGCATATAATCACGAGCCCCTGTTCTTAACCCTTCGATACGATCATCGACTTCAACTTTGGCGGTTAAGATAATTACGGGTAAGGCTTTGTTTGAAAGCCATTGAGGCAACAGCCTTAAACTGTCGCCTTCTGGTAGTTGTCGATCCAGAATAACAATATCAGCCTTTAACCAATATTGCTCAACCTCACTCGCCTTTGTTACCCAAAAGCACTGATAACCTGACTTGGTAAATAGCTTAACTAAACCTTCCCCTAACAACAGATCATCTTCTACCAGTAATACAATACTCATAGTGGATACTCAATTGTAAATCGGGTTGGGCATTTATTAATTTTAAGTTTACCACCCAGCTGTTTACTAATACGTTTGACTAAGCGTAATCCTATACCCATTCCACGCAATTGATGATTACTTCTAATTAATTTAAATAAATACGTCGAGGGGATATCCCCCTGGTCCTGAACGGTAATAACCAGACATTTGTTCACGTTAGTGATTAAAAGACGGACAGGAGGCTTACCATACTCCAAACCGTTCCTTATTAAGTTTTCCAGGCAAATACCTAACCAATAGACAGGTAAATGGCAATAGTTATCCTGATCAAGAGAATACATCACACCATATTTAGTGCATAAATAGTTCAACCACTCAGATAATAGAATTGGTTGACTATCGAGGAAAGACTTTTTTCCCTCACTTAAATAGCCCTGACTGGTATTAGTCAGCTGCTTTAAACGCTGATAGTCAAATGTTAACCGAGAAAAAGTATCTTGCAGTGAAGGTGATAACTCATCAAATGCATCACGAAATTGTTCAACTGTCATTGCTAAACTCGCTATTGGCGTACGTAACTCATGAGTCAGCAGCTGTAAAATAAAACCACGCTCCTTTGCTTCCAAGTATCGATTCATCAGCAGTTTAACCAGTAAAAAAATACTGAGTAATATCAAACCACCTTCTAAAACAATTCTGATAAAATTAACGGCAGGCTTTTCTTGTATACAAAAATTACCTGGCGCTAATTGACAGATATTTGTATTGGCTTTATATACCAAATCAATAGCATTATTTTTAGCTGTTACCTGCCAAATTTTATTTTCATATTTGTTAATACCATTTTCATTATAAACCCAGAGCGATCCATTAGAGTGCAAATACCACTGATGTAGGTTAAGAAGGCTGTTTAAGCCCTCCGGACCTAATGGCATCAATTGCTTATGAAGAGGATGACCTGGATTGCTAAGTACAAACAATTGGCTTAATTTTACCTTAACTTCTGCAGATAGCGGTGTTACTCCAGATTTAACGACATACTTCAAATATCGACCAGCATAACTTCCTCCAGCAGGGTGGATAAGTTCTCCCTGCTTAAACCAATCTACAGGCAATAACTGTTGTCTGCATAAAGCTAATTCAAATGCTTTGGCACGAATGGGCAGCTCAATGTCTTTGGGTTCAGCACAAGTTTGATTGAGGTGATACAACCCTGTTATTTGTTGCCAGCTATACCGGGTTAAGTCAGGATAAAGCGCCGCTGGCAACAACAAAGCAACGGGATATCGGTTTAACTGTTGTTGAGTAATGGTAACTTTAGCGGGTTGTGTGATTAGTGATTGTACAAAGCGTTCCCAGTTGTTGTTAAGTTTTACACTCAACTCACTGGATAGACTCAGCCGAGGCTGACAAAAACCAAAAGCAACCGTCACCAAAAGGTAACTAAGCCTCATCATATATACTTAACCAACAAAACTTAAGCCCACTATCAGCAACAGCTTTTCTTTACACACAATTTCTGCCTATCACTACACCAAAATCTTAAATACAGTACAAACTAACCATTGAAATAAATACATGCCTTTAGTTTGTCATGGCAATGTAAAGAAATACACTTTACTCTGCTGCTCCATGCTGCAGGATACTTCTCAAGCATAAGACATATACAACGATGAGACGTTTGCCCTGCATGATGAACTCTAAAACACTGGCTTACTCTTACTATGTGTAAGTACAAAGCAGAACCGTCGATTAGTGCCTGTGACTGCCTCTATTTACTCAGCATCTGTTTACTTATTACCCAACAAACACATTATTATCATGAAAATCAATATGTTAGTTGATTCCAAAGAAAGGTTTAGCTAGTCTAAGTGGTGAATCCTAAAAATAACTAGAAAGCGCTAAAGGCCGCTTATTTTCAGGATTCACCACTGAAGAGTCATCATCGACAGGGGGAGAAGGGAGATGACCAAATCGGAGCTGATTGAGCGTCTAATCGAAGCCCAACAAGATTCAGAGCTGACAGCTAAAGATATTGAACTGGCTGTTAATTTGCTACTAGAACAGATGTCAGAAGCATTAATCAAAGGAGAACGTGTAGAAGTTAGGGGGTTTGGCAGCTTTTCACTAAACTACCATGCACCAAGGACAGGCCGAAACCCTAAAACAGGCGAGCCAGTTGAAATACCTGCTCGTTATGTTCCCCACTTTAAGCCAGGCAAAGAGCTTAGAGAGCGTGTTAATGCAGCAGTTAATGCTAATAGTCGGCAATCATTTTCTGCCATAAAGTAAGAAGATCGATACCGGCAACCAATACCCTGTGAGGGTGATCAAGCCCAACACCCTCTTACATTAGCGCCAGTAAGCCATAACATAGTGCAATAGCGATAACGGTAGTAATTGCAATCCAGTATTTATCAATCCAATGCTGCTGCCAGCTCTGTTTGTTCATTTCAGCATCCATAATAATGATAATCATTCTCATTATAAATAATAAGCTAGATGTTGTCTAATTTCATCTCCTTTTAGCTATGCTTGCCCTGCTTTTTTTGATTAGACCCTCTATTGCCTTCAATATTGCACTCAAGCAGTTGAGATGGGGAAGTTACCTCCCCCACCTTAAACTGCTATCCAGTAACTATACATACCTACATTGGTACACACTGATCAAGCCTGCAATATTTGTTTATCGCTCTCAATATACTTCCGAAATACCGGTTGTTGGTAAATCCGTTCCAGATAGTTTGATAGCGTTGACCAGCGCTTGGAGTCTATTTCATAGTCCGCATAAGCAGCATTAATCAATAAGCTAGCAATCGAAATATCAGCAACAGATAACGCCCCACACACAAACTCGGTTTTAGGTGCAGCGGACTCCAGGTAATCTAAAACAGGTGGGATATTGTGCTTAATATTATCCTCCACTAACTGCTCATTGATTTCTTGTTTTAAAAATGTAGGCCTCACAACTCGCTCAAAAAACAAAGGCATACCAACCACTTCCGCAAGTTTGGTATCAGCGTACTCTTCTATCCACCAGGCTTTAGTACGCGCTTTTAAGTCTGCAGGGTAAAGCTGGTTTTTTCCATACTTCTCGTCCAAGTATTGGCAAATGACAGTCGAATCAGCAATAGCAAAACCATCGTCCTCAAGTGCAGGCACTTTGCCAAGCGGACTGATTGCCTTAAAGCCTGCAGGTGGGTCCATTGGACTGACAGGGTTTACTGTGTAATCAAGCTCCAGCATATCAAGGCTAATCAACACTTTCCGAACAAAAGGCGATAGTTGTACACCATAAACTGTAATCATTTTAATCTCCTTATTTTGCGTATGGACCACTAACCTAATATATAAAGCAGTATTATTGTTAACAGCGGATGACACGTACTAGTCCGTATTGAAGACAGGTCCTTATCCAGCGACACTTAGCCCAATAAAAAGGGCATTCGGCTAAGTAATGAGGTATAGCCATGAATACTGACTCAGCTAACAATAACGACTACCGTGTTGAGTACGATTTGCTTGGTAGCAAAAAAATCCCCCAAGATGTTTACTATGGTATTCAAACCCAGCGCGCCATAGAAAACTTTCAAATAACCGGCGTACCTATTAGCCACTACCCAAGCCTGATTA
This sequence comes from Spartinivicinus poritis, assembly GCF_028858535.1. NCBI lineage: Bacteria > Pseudomonadati > Pseudomonadota > Gammaproteobacteria > Oceanospirillales > Zooshikellaceae > Spartinivicinus > Spartinivicinus poritis. Next base: position 54,090 of record NZ_JAPMOU010000023.1, on the reverse strand, counting down.
CTTCATTGGCCATGGTAAAAAAAGCTGCGGCCCAGGCAAATCAAGCGTTAAAACACTTAAGTGACACCAAAGCCAATGCTATCGTGCAAGCCTGTGATGAAATAATTGCAGGTCAGTGGCATGAATATTTTGTGGTAGACATGATTCAAGGGGGCGCAGGCACCTCCACTAACATGAATGCCAACGAGGTCATTGCCAACCGAGCCTTGGAAATCCTTGGCCACCCCCGTGGGGCTTATACCCACCTTCACCCCAATACTGACGTCAACATGTCGCAATCGACAAATGATGTCTATCCTACGGCTGTCAGATTGGCCATTATTTTACGGCACAGTGAACTAGCCCTTGCTGCACAAAACCTGAAGCATAGTCTCAAGCAAAAAGGCGAAGAATTTAAAGATGTGATTAAAATGGGTCGCACCCAGTTACAAGATGCAGTGCCCATGTCACTTGGCCAGGAATTTAACGCCTATGCCACGACCATCGATGAAGACGTAAAACTGATCAAAGGGCTGGCGGATCTATTTAAAGAAATTAATTTAGGTGGCACTGCGATTGGTACTGGTATTAACGCGGATCCTGGCTATGGCAAGCTGGCTATAGATTACCTGGCAAATATCAGTAGCGTCCCCTTAGTACAAGCGTCCGACTTAGTCGAAGCCACTTCTGATATGGGTGCGTTTGTGCTGTTTTCCAGTATGTTAAAGCGCTATGCCATCAAACTATCTAAAATATGCAACGACTTACGTCTACTTAGCAGTGGCCCACTGGCAGGTTTAAATGAAATTAACTTACCACAGATGCAGCCTGGCTCATCAATTATGCCTGGTAAAGTCAACCCGGTTATTCCAGAGGCAGTTAACCAAGTTGCATTTGATGTGATTGGGAATGACTTAAGCATCAGTATGGCTGCTGAGGCAGGCCAATTACAGCTTAACGTCATGGAGCCATTAATTGTTTACAAAGTCATGCAATCTATTGAGTCACTCATTAATGCCAGCACCATGCTCAGTGAAAAATGCATTACTGGGATTACTGCCAACCGAGAAAAATGCAGAGACTATGTGAATAACAGTGTTGGTATCGTCACAGCACTAAACCCTTATATTGGTTATGAAAATGCTAGCCGGATAGCAAAAACAGCCCTTAAATCTGGCCGCCGGGTAATTGACCTAGTATTGGAAGAAGGTTTATTAGATGAAACCCAACTGAAGGAAATTCTAAAGCCTGAAAACATGTTAAACCCTTCAGCATTGCAACTTAAGTAGCAAATTCAATCAAGGGAGCTTTTGAGGACTTGCCTGCTCTGTCACCACCTCGGTAATTAAGTGAGCGGGCACTACCTCAAAATATTGATTTTTTATCTCAATATGGGCCAAGGATGGTGCACCTAACTCATTGCCATTATGTTGCTCCAGCTCGACCATACTAGGAAGTAAATCAACTTGTTTAAACGTTTCACAGCATACATAAAAGGGTTTGTTAGCAGCCTTTGCAGCTAAAGCCAATAAATAACTACCAGCCTTATTCACGATTGAGCCATCCTCAAGCAACATATCAGCCCCAATAACAGCCATATCAGCGTTCTCAAACCAAACGCCCATTTGAGCATCAGTAATCAAACGACAGGGAATTTCTAGCTCTGACATTAACTCAGCCGTCCTATAGCCTTCGCAGCCAGGGCGAGATTCAGTCACAATCGCCTGACACGGCCACTGACTTAATAGACAAAACAACTCACGGATAGTTGAACTCCAGCTATGGGTGATCACCACACTACCGGGCTTAATTCGCTGCACCATGGCACTGGCACTACGGGCAACTGCCTCTTTTGAATACTGCACCAGCTGCATAGCATGGGCGGCAGCCTGAGCAAATGATAGGTCATTTTGCTCAACTTCACGTAACCAAGTGCCTAGCAGCTGTTGCAGAGGAGCCATTGACGGCCTGATCCGCTGTAATTGCCTGGCTAAACGACAGGCTTGTTGAATATCACCTTCCGTTAAATGGGCTTGTGAGCAGTAGTCTGCCAAACCACTTAATGCCTGCCGGGCAATTTGCCCCGCTCCGTCAACCCGATTGTTTTGAATAGCATACAACAATCGTTGGGCAAGCTGATCATTCGTCACTGGTAATATCTTCTTATTAAAAAGTATTTTTAATACGCGGTATATGACAATTTGTTATCAAAAGCTTAACAAAAACCTGTCATCGTCCATCATCCCTCTCGATAATTTCATCACAAGCTGGCAAACTAAGCTATATTAATGACTGGTTTTTTCCAGCAAACCTTCTTTCTTATTAAGTGCTTCTGGAGCTCATATGCAAGAACAACAACCTACTGTCTTTATCATTGATGACGACGAAGCTGTGCGTGATTCGCTAGGGCTGTTGATGCAATCAGTAGGTCAATCTGTCGAAGTGTATGCTTCTCCTGCTGACTTTCTAAACGCTTATAACGAAAACCGCCCCGGTTGCATTGTGATGGATATTCGGATGCCTGGTATGAGTGGCTTAGAGCTACAAGCCAAGCTCAATGAAATGCATTGCATCCTTCCCATTATTTTTATTACTGGTCATGGTGATGTACAAATGGCAGTGCAGGCCATTAAAAATGGTGCCATGAACTTTATTCAGAAGCCTTTTCGAGACCAGGAGCTGCTGGACCTTATCAATGATGGACTGAAGCTGGATAGTGAGCAACGTAAAGAGTTGCTTGAGCATAAAGAAATCTTAAAGCGTTTGGCCACCTTGACTGACCGTGAGCGTGAAGTACTACACCATGTAGTGGAAGGTAAAGCCAACAAAGTCATTGCGGCAGATATCAGTTTGAGCCAACGAACTGTTGAAATCCACCGTTCTCGTGTCATGGAGAAAATGGGCACAAAATCACTAGCTCATCTGGTACGCCAAATAATGCAAGTTAAAGATCAGGTTGATATTTAGCTAAGCGATAGTCCTTAACACTATATATAGTTGTCCCCCCCATCAAGTTGCCGGTATGTTAAGTCTAGCTTTCGTTTTAACATACCAGCTCCTTACTAAATACCCGTAACAGTCTCCGTATATTCCGAACTGGCCATGATACAACTACAGATTTTGTAATGGTGGTAGCCATCATATACTCTGGTTATTAATGCTTGCCCCGATAAGAAAGACAGTTGTAGTGTGGGGCTAATTACTGCCATACTCACAGCCCAGCTTGCATTTATGACACAACTACACGCACCAACAGTATTATTATTTGATCAAGACCTACATACACAACAAACCGTTCAAGAGGTCTGCCAGCAACATAATATTCCGTGTGCAGTGATGACTAAGTTTGAGCAATTATTACAATGTTTAGCCTGTAATCAGCCGTTGTGTATTATTTGCAGTGACACAGCTATTGGTATTGATGTACCTAGTCAGCTCGATCAAATCCATACTATTAACAGTCATATCCCTATTATTATGCTGGGAGAACAGCAAGTAGAAGTATCTGTTGCTGTCTCTGCTATCAAAGCAGGAGCAATGGACTTTATTGAAAAGCCCGCCATTCGTCACCCTCTGCAACAACATATTGATACCATTCTGAGTAGCCTGCATTAAAATTATTGCTCTGACCCCATGTTAGATCGCTAAGAATAGATATAATCTATGCTCTCAAACATAAGATACGTTTATAGATTATTAGTTAGCTACCTATGAAAAAAATGTCTCAACAACGGTTAAGACAACAGCTGAATGAGATTATCTTTGGCACAGAAACACCAGCAGGCAGAGGGTTTGATATCGCCCTTATTTACGCCATCCTAATTAGTGTTTTTATTGTTATTATTGACTCAGTAGAACATATATCCAGTGAATACAAAGGGTTGTTATTTTTTTGTGAATGGTTATTTACCATTTTATTTTCCATTGAGTATGCCGTTCGTTTATATTGTTCCCAACACCCTTTCCGTTATGCCCGTAGCTTTTATGGCATAGTTGATCTACTTTCCATACTCCCGTCTTACATCGCATTTTTTCTTCCGCAAGCCCAGTTTTTTATCATCATCAGATTATTTAGAGTCTTGCGAATTTTCCGGGTATTAAAGCTATTCCGCTATTTAGGCGAAGCCAACATGCTAATGCGGTCTATTTTGCTAGCCCGCCGCAAAATTTTTGTATTTTTGATGTCAGTGGTTGTATTAGTCAGTATCTTTGGCTCACTTATGTATGTCATAGAAGGGCCTGAACACGGTTTTACCAGCATCCCCACCAGCATCTACTGGGCAATTGTTACCATTACCACCGTGGGCTATGGTGATATCACCCCCCAAACAGTTTTAGGTCAAAGCCTGGCATCAATCATTATGGTAACCGGTTATGCCATAATTGCCGTCCCTACAGGCATCATCACCGCAGAGTTAGCAGTCGAAATTGGTCGAGATAAAGGCGAGCACTCTTGCCGTAATTGTAAAAAAACCGGCCATGACAGTGACGCAGTCCACTGCAAATATTGCGGCGCCAAAATGGAAATCCCTGTTTAAAATCTCTTGGAGGGTATCGCAAAAGCTAGCTGATATGGGGTAATAGAGTATTCTGGAGCTAAGGCATGGGTGCCTTTTTAGTTCTTGATGGACCAGGGATGGCACTTCAAGAACGGAGAAAGAATGCACTGTTATTCCATATCAAACTCTAGATTTATTAAAAAAATAGCAGGTAGGGTAGCTGCCTACACCCCCCTGCTATTGGCAATACCTGAAAAACTCAGGCGTAGTCCTAAAAACCGACCAGCATCATTAGCTGAAACTGACTGAAATAAACCGACAAGGCTCTGAAAGACAAAATAACGTAAACCGCTTAGCTACTCCCCATCCTGATGCTCAATCACTCCTATTTAGAGGGTGTCGACACCTTATACGACACCCTCATTTCTCAAGGAGACTACGTTGTGCGCTGGGAAATTCCCATGAATGACACATATTAGCTACAACAAATTATATGCCAACTCTTAGTTTTCTTGATAATAAAACTAAGAGTCTGTTTTTATAGGATAAACCGGCTATTAACTAGCGAAGCCTTTTTGAAGACAGAAGGGTTATGTGCACCAAAAAGAGGTTGATGCACAAATATAGGATATGAACTAACTACTGCTTAAGTACTTTTCGCTCTGGCGCTTCCTCAACAGGAATGGCCTTAAAGAGTTTTCTCACCAAAAAGTTGACTGCCGGTATTCGGTGCCGAGCCCAAACAAAGGTAGCTTCTGGTTTAGCACCCAAGCCGGTTTTAGGCTCAACAGCCGTTCGACCAAAGGAAATGATATTACAGCCCATACTAATACCGTGCTCAATAATCAATTGCAGCAACCGAAAATAAATGGGGTATTCTGCATTCACCTGATAATCAACGCCAACATAGTAACCTTTAGCTACTTTTCCATCTTTAATCGTGGACACAAACCCCACAACTTCATCCTGATATTTAATAATCGAACAAGCAAAATTGTCACCTAATGCCTGAGCCAAAGCAGAAAAATACCCTCTCGGTAAAGTAGCAGGCCGAATTTCAGCTTTCTGCTCAACCTGTAAATATAAGTTATGAATCACTTGCTCATAAGCTGAAAGGTCCGTTATCCGTACATCAGTAATTTCCGCTTGTTTTAGTTGTTTTTGCGTTTTTTTGACTCGATTACGATACTTAGATGTCAGTAGCTGTAGATAGTCATCAAATGAAGTACAGTTATCAGGCAGCTCTAACACCATATCAGGATCAGTTTGTATTTTACGGTAACTGTAGCGCTCCATCACCATTGATGCCTCAAGCTGAGCCAGGCCAAGATCCTTCACTAACGCAAAATTAATTGAGCCATTCAGTTTTTCCCCTCGTCGAATACGATAAATCAGCTCCGCAACTATTCGCCATCCTTGCTCAGCATCCAAGTCACTTGCCAAAGCAACACCATGTAATCCATTAGACACTAAGTTGCCACATACCAGTACTCTCTCTCGATACTGTTTAACTACTTTTTCTTTCAGCTTTTTATCTGGCAATACCAGTTGTTTACCAGAAATGGTGGCTATCTGACAAACAATAGCAGCCACAGGCTTGCCATCCTGATAAGCCAGTGCATAGCGCTGTTCAGTATTTGTTGGACTATTGGCATCGATAACTTGCAAATAGTCCTGGCTCATAAATACTGAGGCATTACCCACTACCTGATCCCAATGAATGACATTAATAAAATCAATGCTGTCTGCTATAACGTATTGGTAACCCAGTGCCGTATACCGCTCTTGGTGACGCTGCCGTTTATCCTTGATTGACTTGATTGTGCTTTTCATTACAGAACCTTCCCGTTTTTTATCTATTATTTTTTTATTTGCACAATCTGTAAACTATTTACTGAATAATCTTAAGCAGTTTTTCTAAGGCAATATTTCGCCCAGATAAAACCACCACTATTTTTTTACCTTGTAATTGACAGCCCAACTGACGGATATGCTTCACTGCTGCGGTCCCTTCTGTCACAATCCGCTCATGTTCTAGTCACTGCTGACAAAGCGAAAATGTCACTGCATCCCTCCTGCTGTTGCATCAGACAGAGCAGGTGATGTTTCAGGCTCAAGAAGCTGCCCAGCGGCTAATGACTGGTACATTGCACAATCATTGGCAGGCCAACCGTACCCTGCCCCTCAATGACAGCCTTACCTGTCTTATGAGCAGTTTGCCTGGCTACTATTTCTGCTTGCAAACATAGAGTGGAAACATTTAACGCTCTTTGCTAAACGTAAGCTAACAGCAAGAGTAGTCAACGTACCATGAAGTTTCTTTATATAGCATTAGCTATACTAACCCTCCAAGCTAATGCCGAAATAAGCATTACCCTGTCCGGAGGCGAGTGGCCACCATTTGTATCGGAAGAGCTAAAATATTATGGTGTCACTCCTAGACTAATTACTGATGTATAGAATTTAAGAATGCTACTAAAAGAACGAATTGATATTTTCCCTCATGACTTAAGTGTTGGCTACTTTGAGATTAATAAAATTTTCCCTAAAACAATGGTTCAGCTATTTACAAATCATCATCGCCCATTAAAGAAACAGGAAGCTTACTTATTATTGTCTAATAAAATAGAAAATAATAAAAAAATAATGGCTCTATTCAATAAGGGACTAGCTAAGTTCATAGAAGCAGGAAAATATGACCAGTATTACTTTGACGATTTAATCAATGGTATATATGAAAAGTGATAAAAGTTTACTAGAGCACCCAATGGCTATAAAACAAACCAATAGAATGGACATCAACAATCATAGCAATAGCCAAGATGCAGCACTAACAAGTAGAAACCAAAACTGAGTAGCTAGTGCCACTATCGTTTCTCCATTATGGTAGTCATATATTGACTCGGTATAGCCGTATATTATTTATTTTGTTGGCTGAGGATCAGTTTCAACTACCTGCTTTTGACTATATTTGTCTTTTGTCAATAATGTTTTCTTCAGAGATAGTGCAATACAAGAACTGATGATAATGATACCTCCTACTGTCGTGAGCCAATCAGGAATCTCGCTCCAGAAGAGTACCCCCCACAATACATTAAATACAATACCTATATATCGCGTTGTAGCAACGACAGCAGCATTTTCATGGGTAAATGCTTTAGTCAAAAAAACTTGCCCTAGTAATGATACAACACCAATTGCAATTAGGTATGCCCACTCTACTCCTTTTGGTATAACAAAGTCATCCCCCATTAAAATTGCTGAAATAATGGTTGCGGTAGCAAGAAAATAAAAAATAATTTCATAAGTATGGTGCTTTTTACTTAAATGGCGAATAGTAATAGATGCACCTGCAGCAAACAGTGCACTGGCAACGCCTGCGAGTGCATAAATACTAAAAGACGAGTAGTTAAATGGATTAACCACCAATACCATCCCTAATAAAACCAAGGGTAGTAAATACTTTGTTCGAGAAGCCAAGGTTTCACCGAGGACAAGTCGAGATAATATGATCACAAAAAATGGTGACAAGTAAGCTAATATAGCCGCATCGGCCAACGGTATATGAGCAATAGTATAAACAAAAGCCAACAAGTACAGTGCACCAAGCACTCCCCTTACAATCAAGAGTGAAATACCATTTCTTGAAAAGGCTACTTTACTATGACGCATTAAATATAACACAAGGATGGTACCGATGATACTTCGAAAGAACACTATTTCACTACTTGGAATTGTAAGGCTCGCCGCTTTAATCAAGGCATTCATGGCACTAAATACGAATGCTGATAAAATGGCTAATACTACACCGTTATTCATATTTATATTCCTCTAGGGTACCTCTAACCAACTTTTTATTAGTTGAGACTATTTGACTAGCTGTTTGCTCAGCACACTCAGCCCACTGTTTAATTAAGTCATTATTTTGTATTTTTTCCTCATACCAGCCCTCAAAGCAATCAATTAAGCCATCAATTGTAGGACATTGTAGAGAAAAAAACTTACTTAAGGCCTTAAATAAATAAATTGACTTTATATCCTCAACAGGTACTCTAGGTAATATAAGCCTACCACTATCAAAGCTGGCTTTAGGGTAAGGCACTGCAGAAAAATCATAATACCCCCCTTTTTCATTGGGTTGCGAAAAAGGGTCAATCAAAATTGCACTATATCTAATATAAAGGAGATACTCTTGTTCAATGACTGTCAAATCACAAAAGCTATCAATTTGTTCTCGACTAATAGTCAACTCATGAACTGGATAGTTATCATCATTTAAAAATTGTAATAAATTTATTGGTTCAGCATTTAATGTTAGTACAACGGCTGAAATCTCATACCAAATACCGACCATCTTTTTAATCACATTTGGAGTAATAGGTCCTTCTGGATAGAGTTTATACATGTACTTAGGTATTACACCAGGAGCAACTATTTGATCTAAAGAAAATTTATTGATAAATAACGCAGGATGAACATAACTAGTTATATTTCTTGCTTCTACACTCAACCCGCTGAACAGTTGCTGGCTTTCTATACCTGTGGCTAACAGCAGTTTCTGCAATGCTAATAAAGCTTCACTACCATGCTGGCTCGAAGATAAGTAAAGCTTTTTTTTACAGGCTTTAGTAACGGCGTGATTAAGGACTTTCGTCTCATTACTAATCCTATACTTAGTTGCAGCAAAGTAATTAGATAAACAAATAACCTCACAATTAACTTTTCTCGATTCCAAATGCTGACTCACTAATAGATGCGAACCAAAAGAGGGTGAAAGTAAAATAATGCTCTTTAAGCAAGTTAACGTTTCCAAAGGCAATAAAGCTAAAACTGATAAATAAGCGTCAGAAGGAATACTCAAAACAAGATTATGCCAATTGTTTTGCACCTGTTTGTAGCTATCATAAAGACAAGTTAGTGTAGTACTACCTGCTAAATAGGATAACTCTGGCTTAACAACCGTTATCTTTATTTCATGTGTGCGACTATACACATCCAAAAATTGTTGCCATTTTTCAGAGCATCGACTCACCATACCCAGCTGACTAACGCCTGCATTTTTCAAAAGCACTGCAACTTGTAATGCAGCAGGGCCACTGCCAACAATGAGTGTGGCATCCAAGGGATGGTTCGACATACTTATTCTTTCTCCATTAATATTGCGTCATAAACACCAGAAAGTTGTAAAATGGGAGTGCGCTTCCAACCAATTGATAGTTCTGGGTTAAATGGATAGTTAAATGCAGATTTAAGCCCGTTGCCAAAGCGAACTAAAATTTTTTGTGAAAGTGATAACAAAGGACGTAACTGGGCAAGCACCTCCCATTTATGCTCAACTAAAGAGGCAATTATAATATGTGTTGGCCTAAATGCTTGAAATACAATAGCTAAATCACCATAAACAAAATTGGTTTTACACATTTCCTGCTGTAGGTCTGAAGCCAGCTTAACAGCTTCTTTGTCAATATCTAGCCCTTGTACAGTAGCACCCGTTGCTTGAGAAATTGTAAAAGCTGAAAGTGGATAAGAACCAGAGCCGATAAATAGTACTCTTGAGGTGCTTCCTACTTTTGCTAATTTCAGCTCCCATTGAATACTATCACTTAACTGTTGTAAATATGGCGTGATATTTAACTGGTGTGCTTTTGCACATTTTGACTGATGTCGCTCAAGGGAGCAGAGTGCATGTATAGCAGTTTCTCTTAACTGTTTAAGTTGTCTATCTAATTCACCACACAGTTCGTGTTTTTTCCAAATTGATTGATTAGCTTCACTGGTAATAAAACCACATAATTCGTCTAATTTTTCTTGTAACAAAGTAAAACAATCACAGCTTTTTAAACAGTAATAAGATAAAGCCGCTAACTGCGAGTCATAGGATGCTAAATCAAGTAGCAGTCGATATTTATCGTTTGTCATGGTTAATCTAATTTTAATTTACATTTATATCAGTAGGTATAGTAGGCGTAATATGTAAATAACCATTACTACAATACCCAACCTCTACTTTCACTTGATAAACTTGCTCTAGTAATTCGGGTTGTAATACCTTAGCTGGGCTACCTGCTTCTACAACATGCCCGTCATTTAATAAAACAAACTTGTCGCTATAGCGGGCAGCTAGCGATAAATCATGCAATACCGTTATTGTTATGGTCTTTGTATTTTTTGTGTAGTCTTTAGCAATTTCTAGTACTTGAATTTGATGACGAATATCAAGTGCACTAATAGGCTCATCAAGTAATAACATGCTTGGCTTAGATACCAGCGCTTGAGCCATTGCTACCAGCTGTTGCTGCCCGCCACTTAATGTATTAAATCGGCGAGTTGCGATTTTCAATAAATTAAATTCTGATAAAATTTGCTCTGCTTGGCTCTCTTGCTCTGGGGTTACCTGCCACGACAATTGCTTAACAAAACCAAGTAATACCATTTCTATGACTGTCAGCTGACAGTTGGAATGAATAAACTGGCATAAATAAGACGACTCAAGGCGAGCAACGGGTGTTGTATTTTCAAAACAACTAATTCTCCCTTGAGATCTTACCATTCCCATAATGGCTTTAAGTAATGTCGTTTTCCCTGACCCATTTGGACCAAGAATTGAGGTAAAATCTCCACCTGTAAATTGAGTATTAATTTCTTTAAGAATAGATTTACCACTCAACGAAACACAAAGTTCTTCAAGACATAAGCTTCTCATTGATTAAATCGCCTGCTGACCAGTAAATACAGAAGAAAAGGGACCCCCACTAACGATGTAATAATACCAATTGGGATAATTGCACCAGGAATAATCACCTTTGAAACCAACGAGGCAGAAGTTAATAGTAACGCACCTATCAATGTCGCCGCAGGCAAATAAAAACGTTGATCCTCTCCAACCAACATACGCGATAAGTGAGGAGCAACAAGACCAATAAAGCCTATCGTACCGACAAAAGAAACGGCACCTGTCGTTAATAGGGAACACAGCAAAAATACTTGCAGCCTTATCTTGCTGGTATTTATGCCTAAGGCTTGAGCTTGCTCATCGCCACTGGATAAAGCTGTCAATACCCATACTTTGGGATATATCCAAATTATACTGATCAGCAAGATAATACCTGCAACGCCAACTGAAACCCAATTGGCTTTTAGCAAACTACCAAAAAGCCAGAACACAATTTGCTGTAATACTTCAGGTGAAGCTAAATATTGAGCGAGTGATAACAGGGCCTGAAAGAAAAAGAGTATCACTATACCGGCTAAAACCAGTACTTTTGCATCCATATTTTGTCTTTTACCGATAAAATAAATAGCCAAGCTAGATAAACCGGCTGCAATAAAAGCAGCAATGGGTACCCCTAGCCATGTATTACCCAATATTGTGACACCAGATAAAATAGCAACTGCTGCACCAAATCCAGCTGCTGCAGAGACTCCAAGGGTATATGGGCTAGCCAGTGGGTTTGCAAGCAACGTTTGCATTAAGCCACCCGCCAACCCTAAACAGGCCCCAACCATCATACAGGTTAACGTTAATGGTAATCTCAGTTGCCAGACAATGGTAGTATTGACACTATTACTACCTGGCCCTGAAATAAGTGCATTAAATATCTCAAATAAGTTCATCCAAGATGAGCCAATGCTGACATCTAACCCTAAACTCGCTGTTAAAAATAGACATATTATAACTAAGCGCCACATCCGTTTTTTATTAAGTTGTTGGTAAAGTCCATTAATAACAGGCTCTTCCTGCATTATTAATAGCTTACCTTTTATGGCTTCACTCATGGCTAATCTGCCACTTTTATCATAAATGAACCATTCAACTGTTGTGGCATATAGTTTTCAAAAAATTTTTGATGGTTTTTTATAGGATCAATATCTTTAAATGCTTCAGGATAAATAGACTTTGCCAGGTATTGAATAAAAACATGATCATAAATGGTTCTTGTGCCAGCGTGATAAATACCATACACATCACCATTTTTTACCGCTGCCAGATGATGCCATCCTGCACGACTTAAATAAGGCTTATAGCGAGCTTGCGCTTGTGCTTCAGTGATACCAAAGCCTAGTAAAGCACTATCATTATATTTAGACCAATGGGCACCTGAAATAAAAATCACCTCAGGGTTTTGACTTAATATATACTCTGGTGCCAGATGAGCAGAACCTTCAAATTTACCCGTGGCAATATTATCAGCTCCGGCAATTTTAAGCATATTTCCCCACATGGTTGTTGAGTAACTTTTACCATACTCCTTTGGACCCGTTGTACCCATTTCCACATACACCCGACGTGAAGGGTGTGAAGCTAAATACTTAGCTACCCTTGCTTGAGTATCTTCAACCGTTTGCTGATATTCTTTTGCAATTGCTTCAGCACGGCCTTCTGTTCCCATCACTTTGCCTATAACCAGAGTGCTAGCCACATGTTTAGCGAGTGTTTGCGCATTAAAATCAACAACAACCACATTAATTCCTGACTTTTCCAAAAGCGCCACTTTTTCCCCTAAAGATTTATATTGCCATGCTGCAATAAGTGCCACATCAGGCTTTGTTGCCAACAGCTTTTCAAAGTCAAAGGTACCGGTATAAATCGAGCCTGAGTCTAGAATTGTGGTTAGCTGAGGAATAATTTTGCTGTAAGTTTCCCACTGAGACCGTCGATAATCACGCCAGGAAGCCCGAGGAAACATCACAACTTTTTCATAAGCGTTTGGCCCCGTTATGGCTAAAAAATCTTCAAAATAAAAGCCCAAAAATATGCGCTCTGCTGGCTTTTTAAGCGTGATATTTCGCCCTATCACATCTTTAAAATGAATATCTGCCCATAAAGCCTGAGCGGATACTCCAACCAGCACAATAGAAAACATTAGCTGCTTCACTAGCCATTTCATAAGGATACTCTTCATATAAGCCATATTTCATATAAATCACATTAATGTTATGTTATAACATAACATTTACTACAGTAAATAGAACTCCATCAAAAATCATTGTTCTATACTTATTACACAAACCAACAATACCGAGTCTACATGATAGACTCTACAGCCAGGCGGTAGGTTGAAGCTCATGGCGAAAGATAACTGGGCGTTGCTATGCTTGGTCTTAAGCGAGGCAGTTCTTAGGGCGCCTCTAATAATTGTTTATGGCCTCTGCGCAAGCTGACGGAGTCTTGAACAAGACGGCTTGCGAAGTGTAAAGCTGGTTGCCTTTCCAAGCAAGCCAACAGTGACACCAAGATGAGATATACACTGAAAGCAGCTAACCACCCAATGTTTATAATACTATTTATAATAGCTGCACTATCAAATGCACTGGTTATACAAGCATCATCCACAACAATTCATCTGACTTATAATATAGAACCCAATCCACCTTTTAATATGGGTGATCACCTGGCTGATAACCCAGGTATAACCATTGAGATGATTCAAGCAGTTGGCTACCAACTTAAAATCAATTTCCAGTTTGAAAAAATGCCCTGGAAGCGGTGCTTGTACTCAGTTCAACAAAACATTATGGACGGGACAATCGATGCTAGCTTCAAAAAAGAGCGAATGAAAGTTGGCGTTTATCCAATGACCGATGGAGAAATAGATACATCCAAAAGAAACAGTACTCAAAGTTACTCTATTTTCACCACTCAAGCATCAGCTATTAAGTCAGTTGAAGACTTATTAAATAAGTATATTGGTGTAACAAGAGGCTATTCAATAATAAGTGATTTAGAAAATAGAGGAATAAAAAACATCATAGAAACTAATGGCTCATTAGTCAGCTTACGCATGTTAAAACGAAAGCGAATTCATGCAATTGTTGACTTAGAAGCAAACATTCAGAGCCAGCTACATACATACCCAAATGAATTTCAAGATATTCGTATGATCACACCACCAGTTCAAAGCAAAAATTATTATTTACTGTTTTCTCACAAATTCTATAGAGAAAATAAAGCGCTCGCACACAAAATATGGGATGAAATAGCTAGCATAAGAGAGTCAAAATAATACCAGCAGCTATTTGATAGATATTAATAGAGCTACCCACTTTCCCTTTAGGGGTATCACTTAATACTCATTAGCATTATACCCTTCACGAATGACTTCTAGATTTTGTTATGACCACCATGGAGGATGGGAATGCAGTTTATGCATGGTGGTATGGATACCACTAATTAGAGCAATGCAGGAGCAATTGCCGTGGAGCATTTAACTGTCTTCATTCCTCGCCCCAATCACCTATTATTATAGGCTCATGGGGACTCGTCACTTGATGGCCGCACCTAAAAACTATTCGTATTGGGTATATTAAAAGTACAAGTTATTCCCTAAAGACATAAATTAGCACACGAGCCTAACTAGACTATTAAATACCCACTATATAAACAAGATAAACACACCACTAGAATAAAAATTGATAGTAACTATAGTGTAGATATTAATATGAACTGTTTTTTATTCGCTTATGTGGTTCAGTCTCAAGCAAATCAAGCCAGCACCGATTTTTATTTATAGTATTCTCTATTCCATAGTTATTTCTACCGCAACCGCTGAACAAGGAGTAAACCCTGCAGATGACTTATTTGAGTTAAGCCTGGAAGAGCTACTGACCACTAAGGTACATTCCCGTTTACCTGAATCAAATAGTGCAATTCCTAGCACAGTCACCATCATTAACCAAGAGTCAATTGATACACAGCGCGCTATATTTAATGACCTCGGCTTTATTTTAAGCAACTATGTACCGAGCTTACCTCCTTCAACCATGACAGCCTTCAACCGCTCTACTACTATACGTGGTAGAAAAATGGCAATACTGATTAATGGGGTTCCGATTGATACACCTTTACGTACTGGCGATCAAGCTTTACGTTCTTTAGATGCTTCTGTTCTGCAATCCATCAAAGTCATGCATGGAGCTAATTCGCTATATGGTGTAGGAAGCTCTGGCGGTACTATTAACTACATTACCAAAGATACTGCGCCTGGTAGTGCTACAGTATTAAGCTCCGAATTATCTAAAAGTGCTGCTTTAACCCATATCGAAGACAGTGGTAGTACAAGTTTAGTGCAATCATTAAAAGGAACAGCTAATAACCTAAGCTTTTTCGCATCTGCCTTTTATGAACAAGTTGATGGGTTCTTTGATGCTGAAGGAGACAGAATTCCTTCTAAGACCGCCGGCAATTCCTCCATAGGATTACCAGAATCCAAAAACATGAACCTTTATAGTAAACTTGCCTATGACTGGCAACAACAACGCGTCGCGTTCAGTGCTTTATACTATGAACACGCCATGGAGGACATTTACGAGACAGTTGGCGGTGATGTCATTTCCAGAACCAAAGCCACTGCTGTACGCACACCGGCCAAAAGTAATACTGAAGACCCAGGAAGCAAAAATCTCATCCTCAGTCTGATCTATAAGCACCAAGCTATTTTTGGGAGCACTTTTCATGCTCAAACCTATTATCAAGATTATGACAATATTTTTGGAGCATTTATAGAAGACTCACCATTGGTTCGTAGTAGTGATATGGTTGGGCAATCAACCATCACTTCCAAAAAGTACGGTTTACGATTTGACTTTAATACTCCACTAGAAGCGTTATTTGATAATCAAAGGACAGCTCTTGATTGGGGGATTGATGTATTAAGAGATAAAACTGGACAAACACTATTATCTGGCTCTATAGGGGGAGATACATGGACGCCCTTTATGACTATGACTCAACATGCACCCTTTGTACAATTTCAAAGCAATATCACAAAAAGACTCAGTACAAAAGCAGGCCTGCGTGATGAGCACACTCAAATTCAGGTAGATGACTTTAATACCGTTTTTGGCGGTCATATTAATGGTGGTGAAGTCACTTTCCAGAAAACCTCGTTTAATATTGGTCTAGTTTATAAGCTGACTGATTATACAGAAATATTTGCAGGAGTATCTGAAGGCTATGATGTACCTGAAATTGGAAGGGTATTACGCAACGCAAGTAATACAATCGAATTTGATAGTATAGATATAGAGGCCATTGATAATCGTAGTACCGAAATAGGCATTCGTATTAAACAAGATAATTTCAGATTTTCATTTACCGCATACCGAAGCACATCTGATTTAGGGCTGCAACTCACTGCTGTACCAGGCACAGACCTGCTAACTCCAGAACAAACACCTGAAAGTATCGAAGGACTTGAGCTAACTACTCAGTACCTCTATAACAAGTACTGGGTTGCAGGAGGTACTTTTTCCTGGCTAGAAGGTGAACGAGATACAGATACTGGAACAGAGTATTTATCAGGCCAACGAATTCCACCGCTAAAGGCAACAGCTTATGTGGAATATAAACCAGTAAAAAACACGTTAATTAGACTCCAAGCCTTATACTCCGGTGAGCGCAACCGTTTTCCAGATGATATTGGCAATGGCGAACAGTTTAAAGGCAAAGTGCAGTCATTTACTACATTTGACCTGCTAGGAAGGTATCAGCTTAACAATGCAAGTATTACTTTAGCTATACACAACTTATTTAATAAAGACTACTTTACTGTATTTTCACAGTCATCTAATCTGGATAGAAGAGTCATAAAGGCACCTGGCAGAATGATAAACCTGACGTTTAAAATAAGCTATTAACCTCCCTCAATTATAAACTGAGTTTTTCATTTTAATTTAAAAATAATTATTGATTATTCCCAATAGCATCCAATAGAAGCGCTGTTAGCCTTTTAGAGCTATAACAACCTAATTCAATGTCCGCAACCTGAAAAACTGACTCACCGGTAATTATAAACAGCTTATCAGTACATTTATAATCTTCTTGTACCGCATAAAAGCTTACAGTTACTTTATACATATTATTTACTTCAGTGACTTCTTCAATAAAGGTTTTATAAGCTAAGTCATGCGGCATGCTCGTAAAAAGTAATGTATCAACTAGATCAGGTTTAAGATTTGGTTGTTGTTGAATAAACTGTTCCTGTTGAGCCTTTGCATCAGCCAAAAGTTTTCTTAAGTCTTTACTTAAATATGGCTTTACTTCATCTCCGGAAAGTATCCCTACCCTAGTCAGTAACGTAGAGTCATAAAAATCACGAACAAACTGTTTTATAGCTGAGTCTGATGTTGCACAACCACTCAGCAAGCACGCAAGAGTAAAATAGCATAACTTTCTTTTAAAAATGGTAACCATATTAATTTAATATCACATTCTAGAAACAATAAATAAGACCACTACGGTATTTACTCACACCAATTGTTACACAACAGTAACACCCCAACATACAACCTAAATAGTGGCAAAAATACTTATATCAAGTAAAATACCAATAATATCTAGATTACAAATAAGTATAACTCCTTATATTTTGATTTTCCCATTAGCTGTAATGTTACTAATCCGTAACATTAAAACAAGTACTTTATTCCTAAAAAAGCTATCCTTTTTACAACAGATACTTTATCAATATGACAATAACCAGGCTATAAAATGAGAAAATACTTAATTGCTGCACTCACAATTGCCGCTACAACCACAACCTGTGCTAATGCTGAAGTAAATATTTCTGCAGATGAAACTAGCTGGTCCGAGTCTGACTGCACAACTCAATATACTGGAAATGTCAAACTACAAGTCAATAAAGTAAAAGAAATTACAAGCAAACACTCTGAACGTATAGATGAAACAAATATCAGGTTTACAGACAATGTAAAAATAAAGCTTGATAACGCCGTTATCACTACAGAAGCTGCAACCTACACAGCTCTTGATAAGCAAGTACTAATAACCATGAAGTCAGCTACCGTTTCAAACACCTATAGCTGCAAAACTAAAAAATAAGTAGCGTGCTACTTTAATGCTAAAACCATGATAGCAAGCAGACTTTTCGTTTTAGTTGCCATGACTTTAATTACAGCAAATAGTTACGCAATGCGTTGTGATGGCAAACCCATTTCATCTGGCTATACAAAGGCTAAAGTTATACTATTTTGCGGCCAACCCATATTAAAGGAAACATTTCGCCAAGAAATAACAGAAAGAAATAGCCATGTAAGCTTTAGTGACTCACAGAAAAAAACAAGCAGTCAAACCACTAAAGAAACTATCAAAGATATTACAAAAGATAGGTGGACCTATAAACAGGGCAAATTTTTAAGGGTTGTTATCTTCCATAAAGGCAGAGTTGAAAGTATCGAATTTGGCGGCCGTATAGAATAATAAAGATTTGCAAAATGTGCAAAATATAATAGCAGCTGTATACCACTAAAAAAGCTTGACAACTATCAAACTATAATACCCAAAGCGTGGGTTTTTTAGGCGCGGCCGTCGAGCAACGAAGTCCCATGAGCCTATAAATAACAGGTGATTGGGGTGAGATCCGATGACAACAAACCCTAAAAATCATTCGCGAAGGGTATATTTAGGTTAAAACTCATGAGAAATATTTATTGGCTTGCGTATTTAGCTCTTGCCTCCCTTAATGCTATAGCAGATGAATCTGAATTCAGGTGCCTAAAATCCGTTGGTTTAAACAGCTCTATTAAACTGCAATTTAACTTCCCTACAGATAACGAAAACTTTGGTTATGTTTCTTACCAGAAAGGAAGCGGAAAAATACCAGTCAAAAACACCAAAGAAGAAAGTAAAGAGATATCAGTGGGAAGACCTCTAGAATTTACTCGTGAATGGGAAGAAGTAACCAGTGATGGCACAGGTGGTAAATATATATTGGTCAGCCAAGGTGGATTAATTTACGAATTTAAGTATATCAGAAAAAAAGATGGGAAAGTTTACAGTTTTGAAGAGGATTACCAGGCTATTGCTGAAAATGGCTGCCAATGGTCGACTAACTCTAAGAACTAAATTTAATTAGGCTTAATCAGTTTTTTTGTATTTTGTAATGATTGATAAATAGGGCGCTTTTAAACGCCCATTGTTTACTCATCAA
The DNA here is from genome assembly GCF_028858535.1 of Spartinivicinus poritis. NCBI lineage: Bacteria > Pseudomonadati > Pseudomonadota > Gammaproteobacteria > Oceanospirillales > Zooshikellaceae > Spartinivicinus > Spartinivicinus poritis. Next base: position 34,664 of record NZ_JAPMOU010000023.1, on the reverse strand, counting down.
TCACAACAGGATAATTTTTAAGCATTTTTATTAAAAATTAAAGTCAATCAACCTCTTTTAGAACTGCATAGCTAAAGCTATCCCATGCTAATAATGTCGCCTCCTTCTCAGTGGCTCTCCCTTGCTTGATTGCTTCCCAAGAAGCAAAAAGTATTGAATCTAATAATTGAAGAACCCAAAATACAGGCACACCTTGCCTAACTTGTTTAGACCTTTGCATACGCGTAATGATTTTCTTCAGCTTTTTATTTGTATCCGAAAACTGGCAGGTATTAGGATCATGCTCAGATTCATCAAAGTCTGCATGATGTTTGAGCACAGTTGTAATGTCGCCGAATGTAATACTAGAGTAAACATAGTATTTGAGCTGTTCTACAGGCTTTTCGTGCAACTCTACGGCTTCATCAAGTATCATTTGATATTTTTCAAAAACATATAAGACTATACTTTCTAATAGTTTTTTTCTATTGCTAAAGTAGCGATTTATAGTCATTCTGCTAACACCTGCAGATGTGGCAATAGCTTCCATCGAGGCATTTGGGTTGGCTGCCAGCTCTTTTACCCCTGCCTCTAGGATTTTTTGACGTGTATTACACATTATATATAGACACCCATGTTACAATGGCGTATCATGCTTGTGAGTTAATATCAAAAAGCACATCGTCATTACTTAATTCAAAAGAGATTAGCCACTTGCTACTGCTCTGTATCAAAAACTCAGTATTAGTCAATCAAAGCAGTATACTTTATCCCTACCTAATCCTTATAAGAAGGTAGACCCTACTAGTATTATTTAGCTTTCATTCGTGGCTACAACTCACTTAGCTTTGAAACTAGTGGATTTTAAACATTATGCAATCAGCTTTAAAGCGACTTATACTTTATTGTAGTGAATACACACTCTTATTTGCGCAACTTTTACCCAACGAATCTACTTTCTATTTTTTATATTTCCACAGCGCATAAACATATTCCTTATAGAAATAGCATTTGACTATATAGCACTCAATATGCTCACATTTAGTTGATCACCCTACAACCAGATTACTTTCCAACCAAGTCTTACCTAAAAACACATACTTGACTTACATGTTCAGTATCAATGTTTTTTTGTCTTGTTTACATGAGATCATAACAGCAGCTTCAGGAAATACGACAAAACATAAAGAAGCTGCGAAAGCTTCAGTGTATAAGAAACACTCAAAAATTAAAGATGCGGGAGCTACTTGGTGATAGCAAATTCCTTATGCAGAATAGACTCGCTTCCGTGAGACTATAGATCAACGTTGATTGGGATGGCAGTTAATTGCTTTCTTTGTTTTTAAAAGATAAACGAAATTCTGTTGTCATTTGATGACCTTTTATTGCAGGAACCGCAATTGCATTAAGCAGCAAGTGTCCTAGCATAATTAAAGTGGCAGTTGCTAATGCATCAAGAAACCAGCCGATGGCTACACCCGCCCCCCCCAAGTAAACAGGCATAGTTGCTAAATCTGGAATAGTTTGAATACCTGTAATTCCGTGCAAAAATAAACTAATCCAAAACCCAAAACAATATGGACAATGCCAAGCTTCATAAAGGTATGACAATGGTTTAGGTAAACGATCTATGATCCAGTTAAACCACTCTCCCCAGTCGGGTAGCTTTTCCCAAAGTAAAATATAAATGGCAAGCCCCATAAGCGCTAAAGTCAAGTTCATACTCAGCTCCTCAATCATTATTGATAGACGATATGCTTCACTTAAGCATTCGCAGTTACATGTTACATAAATGTAACACCCTGCATTGTCTAGTCAATAGTTCTCAGCTAAGTATTTCTCCCTATTTCACTCGTTTTGAATTTATTAACCTATCAGTATTAGATAAAAGCCTATATTTATTTTCTACAAAAAATAAGCAATATACTTAAAATAGTTAAAGTAGAAAAAATAATTAAGAAATAATATCTATTTTTTAGGCGAGGCCTTCGAATGATAGCCCCATGGTGACTAGTCCTATTTTTACCATCGTTTATTTTATCATCACTAAATAACAAGCATAATACAAATGACTCTTCAAAAAGATGGGTTACACTCTTTTATACGTATATATACTATATAGCATCATTGGTTACATATATGTAACATTCTATAATAAGTGCATCCAAAGAAATTATAATAGCCTGAAGCAGATGCTATACACCTACCCCAAATACTTAACCTCAACCAGGGTAAACAGTGCAAATTAAAATTTATTAATAAAACAACTAACTTTAATTAGTACTAGTGGTCCATGCGTAAAGTTGTTACTTTATTTTGCGCATGGCCCGCTAGTATATAGCATTGTATACATAATACCGAGGTTTAAAGCAAAGCTCGCTTGGAGTATCACGATGAACGGTTTTCTATATCAAAATACAAAAGATACAATGCTAAAAATGACCTGCATTATACTACTCCTGGCGCTTCACCTATTTGTAGAAGCAAGCGCAGCAAAAAGATCAGTGAATATTAGCACAAACAACCCTACCATCGAATTTGAAGAAGTGTTGGTTCGTAACTATAGCTATTATGTTGGTGACTTATTTGGAAAACTAAATTACGACAAAACAGCAAGTGTAGCTCCACAAGCTTACTGGATAATGAGCACTGAAGTAACCTACGGCTTATACCAAGCAATATACCATTGGGCTACTCAGCATGGTTACCAGCTAGCTGATGGTTGTAATGGTTGGAAAGAATACTCATGCTTTGACCAAAAAACAAGCTCTCAACAACACCCAGTCACTCTGATATCATGGCTAGATGCCATTGTATGGGCCAATGCTTTAAGTGAAAAGTTAGGTTTGCAACCAATTTATCACACCAGTGCCGGAAAAGTAATCAGGAGTGCAGAAAGTTCACAAATTGATATTGTAGTAAGCAATACTAATGGCTTTCGTCTTCCTACTTTGAATGAGTGGCATATCGCAGCTAGAGGAGGATACCCAGCCCTTCAACAAGGTACTTATGGAACTTTCCACGCAGGAAGCAATAATCAAAGCCTGGTTGCTTGGAATGAGGAAAACTCTCAGCTACAAGGGACAACACTTGTTAAACAATTAAAGCCTAATGAGCTGGGCCTGTATGATATGTCAGGTAATGTCTCAGAGTGGGTTTATGACAGCTACTTAAATGAAGATCAAGTCAGTGCTGGCGTGTTCAACAAAATGCATTACTTTTGTGGGGAAAGCTGGAAAAATAGCAAAGGGCTTAACTTAGCGTATTGTGATATACACTCTCGACATTATCGACTAGATGATACTGGTTTCAGATTAGTAAGGAACTAATTTTGTTGCAAAAGCTTATTATTACGATCTTATGCGTCTATTCTTTGACAGGTCATTGTGATAACCCCATTAAATTACAACCAGGCCCTAACTACCTTGACTTCAATAATGATGGACTTCAAGACATTGTATTTAAGGGCTTATACGACAATAGTACTTCTCACCCTGACACCACTTACACATTTTACATTAAAAGCAAAGAAGGCCATTTTTTACATACCCCTATTGGTGAGAACATTCAAAATATCACCTTTTGGGATGAAAAAGTCTCTGGTTTAGGGTATCTTTTTAGAGACCTGCAAGTTTTTAAAATACAGAATAAAATGGTCGTCGTGATAGCAACTAAAACCCTGGTGAGCAACTTTGATAAATCACCCGTTACTCTTACTTACTATCACTTAACGGAAAGTCCCGATGGGCCTGGTCAAATACCCTTTCGTTGGGTTGAATATAAATCCAGTCAAACCAAACAACAGTATGAGTCTGTTGAATCTGCTTTTAATGAAGTAAAATAAGTAAGTTGTTTATCATGAAATTATGGACCTTTCAACATACTAAAGTTGCCGAACACTTAGAGTATAACAATATTTACTATGGAGATCCTAAGCATGTCGATACTAATTGGCTAATCGCTTATCAGTGGATGAGCGAAAGAATGCAAGAAAGAAATATTAATATACAAAATTCAACTCCAATTTGGTTATGGGCATACCAACCAACTTTTTCTACACTTTATGACCTTTTATCTGAGCATGAGTGTTCCCAGGGGGTTTGTTTAATAGAAGTAGATGTACCTGGAGAGCAAGCTGTTTTTTCCTGTTATGATCAATGGAACACGTTTTTATACTATTGCCTTGAACATAAAAGAATACCAATTATTGACAATAAATATAGAAAAATGTTCACCTCATTCCATGATTTAACACACAGAGGTATTCAGGTAACACTGCCATACCTCAAACAAGAATGGGTTTGTCAGGTTAAGGATCTAACTAGTTATATTAGATCTGATGAGTGGTGTGAAAACAATAATTTAATTTCATTTGAAGCTAACATTTAGCTGGAGACCTCCAGCTAGTACTTTTAAGTCAACTAGCGCTATTACTCGCTTATCCATTGAAAGGCTTTCGTGTGTATGTAGTATGTTCTTTCTGCCAAAAAAAACCAATGAGCTTGCCCAGTAGCTAGCTCAATACATCACACAAAATATTTATTTAATCAAAACCTATATCCTTCGCACTAAGGATAAACTCTTCTTAGCTATCTGGCTTTTCAGTTAACTGGTTAATCTGGGCACAGCTTGATGATAAGGGATTAAGTTCTGAGCTTAAATCGGTATCCATTGCTAGTGGTTGTGCTGTTGGGGCACAGGCTATTTGCTTCTGGCCCACCAAACGATAGGCCAGGTAAATGCCAATTAATGAAAAGAACATACCGCCAATCGCCTGGCCAAGTAATACTCCTTCTGCACCATAGAGCTCAGCCCCTAACCAAATAAATGGCACAGTGCCAATAGTCGCTTTGCCCCAACTCATCATTGTAGAAAAAGTCGGCTTACCAAGGTTATTAAAAGAAGCATTTGCCACAAATAAAATACCATTAAAAATAAAAGTAATAGCTACAAAATGGCTAAAAAAACGTACTAACTCCCCTGCTTCATCCTTTAAAGTAAAGGCAGCAATCACTTGATTGTTAACCAGAAAAAATAGCAAGCTGACTACACTAATATAACCAATACAAAACAGGATAGCTTTATTCAAGCTCTCTTTGACACGATCAAGCTGACCTGCACCATAGTTCTGACCAACAATAGGTGCCACAGCACCTGAAAGCGCAAAGATAACACCAAACAAAACTGGAATTAAACGCCCGATAACCGCATAACCTGCCACAACATCGTCACTAAATGTTGCCATTGCCTTAGTAACAAAAGCATTACTGGTAGGGGTCGCAATATTGGTGAGAATAGCAGGAATAGCAATGCCATTAATGCTACGTAAATCTTGTATGTAACGCTTAGGGTAAAAGCGTGTATACAGCTTATGGTGCTTTACAATAGCCCAGCAAGCAATAACCAACATGGTAATTCGTGCAAAAACTGAGGCAATGGCGGCCCCTTCTACACCAAGGTCTAGACTAAAGATAAAAATTGGGTCTAGTACCGCATTAACCAATCCACCTGATATGGTGGAGTACATAGCACGCTTGCCGTCACCCACAGCACGAAGACCTGCACCAAGGCACATGGCAAGAGTCAAAAACGGTAATGAGGGAATTAGAATATTTAAATAACTAACAGCAAGCGCAAGGGTTTTACCCTGAGCACCGAGTAACGACAGCAAATCAGGAATATAAAGCCAGACAATACCAGCAACCAAACTCGAAAAAATCAAAGCAGTTGCACATACATGCACCATCAGGCGCTCAGCCTTAGCACGCTCATTTGCTCCTATTGCCTTTGATATTAAGGCAACAGATGATATGGAAAGCCCAATACCAAAAGATGTAGTGAAAAATGCAACCGTACCTGCATAGCCCACCGCTGCAGCTAACTCAATAGTGCCGAGCATACTGAGAAAGAACATATCCAACAGATCCACCAAAAACAGTGCGGTAATACCAGCAGCACTTGTAAAGCTCATTGCCAGTATATGCGGCATGAGGGGACCAGTTACAAATCTAGGGCTATTCATGTTGGTTGGCTCTGAGACAAAAGTCGTTTAGTTTTTGGGATGTCTAACCTTTTTAGCACCATTAACCTACTAAAGCACATTATACTGCTAAGATTACCTGTTCAATCAAGAACATAGCAAGCTTTCGCAGGGTAGGCATAAAGTTTGGAAGAGATGATTAATTAAAGCAAAATGCCTGCTTGACAGGCATTTTAAGATGTTTAGTTGTTTCGAAGCGTTTTGCTTAGAGGACTAGCAAATAAATTTATAACTCAAGTCAAATAATGTCTTACTTCTCCTTAAAAAAATAACACCCCAATAAAAGTTACATAAATGTAACACAACTTTTTTCCCAGTCAATGACTGGCAGCATATTCTTACTTTTCTTAAATATAGTCATTCTTACAAAGTAGGTATTTATACATATTTTATTCTCAAACGTTGAACTTGACAGTTACGTTGATGTAACATACTTTTATGATAAAAAGGCAATCAACCATGAAGTTAATCAAAACACTGCTTTCTTATAGTTTAGTACTAAGTGCTATAATATTCACTGATTTTTTAGTTAGTTATTTAATTCTTCATTGGTTGGTACTCGATATCGGTTAACTTAATAAGTTATACCTCAATGGTTAAGTTTAATTATTACAAGAGACAAAAGTGACTACAACGAAGTATTATTTTGAAACATCTCGATTATTAATCACCGAATGGCACTCGATTGATAATAACCCTCACCTACAAATTAATTTAGCCGACACAATTAAAAAAATTCTAACTCCATCTGTCACACATTCACTTCCAGCAGACTGGCAAAATATCCATACGGATGACCATGCAAAAAACTGGATTAAAGCGCGAGATAGTGAGGGAGTCACTTTACTGATTATTGAAAAGCAGACTAATATACCTATTGGACTGTTTATTTTAACTAAAGATGAAGATCTTAGTTGCGAAGCTGCATTGAGAATTGGCTATATATTAGAAGAGCCTGCCTGGGGTAAAGGGTTTGCAAGTGAACTCATTGAAGGGTTTATAGTGTGGTGTAGCCATAACAAAATTTCATTATTAACTGCTGGTATTGATAAAGGCAATATTGCCTCAAAGCGTGTACTCGAAAAAAACGGTTTCACTTGTTCACTGCAAAACAGCTCAGAAGATAATCTATTTTTTCAATATTACATAAACCCAAAGTAATTTTTACATATGAGGACCATTAATGAGCTCCCCTTCATTGTTCACTATCAGGCATCATATCAACTTTTTGAATCTGTAGTGATTCGACATACTTATTGATATACTGTTTAATTAGTTTATTTCTCTTATATTGAATTAGCAACTTATTCACTTTTTTTGATAAATCACCCAGTAGTTTTTTCTTCGAGTAGCCAAAGTAAAATAAAGGTTCGGTAACATAGTTAGTTGAGTAGGTGATTTTATCTGAAAGCCCCAATTGAGTTAATAGCTGTAGGCTATGATAAAATCCATTTACTGTGTAATCAAATTGCCTTTTATTATCAGCTAATAGAGTAAATGCTCTTTTCGATCCTTCTACTCGATAAAGGTTTAAATATTGTTTTTCATATCGACTGAATTTATCTCCTAGTACATAACCTAAACCAGTCACCCCACTTTTTCCTTTTAAGTCATCCCAGCCTCCATATTCAAATTCATTACCTTTCCTCATAAAAACGGCTGTAGGATCAGGGATAATAGCTACTGAGTAATCTATGTAAGTTTCTCTTACTTGGCTCTTGTAAAGGCCTGCAATCATATCAATACGACCATGCTTTGCATTATTCAATACCCTTTTCCAGGGAAATATGCGATACCCTACAGGTATTTTTAGTTTTGCAAAAATATCTTTTGAGAGATCAATGAATACGCCCTTCAACTCTCCATTTTCTTCAAATGAAAATGGAAAATAGTCAGGCAAGCCTGAAACTATTATTGTTTTTGCTGATTTGCTAGCTGTAGCTAATAAATCAGCTGAGAGACTAAGACAAACAAATATACAAAGGAATTCAATGAGCTTATTCAAATTTTTATGCCTCTACCCTTTTTCTTACATTTTAGTCGAAAAAAGAGCTAGAGGCGCTTTCAACTTAGACAACTGCTTTTAAACAAAAACCACGGTTTTATTGTCATGAATAATAACACGGTCTTCTATGTGATACCTCAAACCATGAGCCAGTGCCGTTTTTTCACAGTCTTTTCCTAATCTCACCATATCCTCAACTGTATCTCGATGGCTAATTCGTACTATATCCTGCTCAATAATAGGCCCAGCATCTAATTCCTCTGTGACATAATGACAAGTAGCACCTATTAATTTCACCCCCCGTTGATGAGCTTGATGATAGGGCTTTGCGCCAATAAAAGAGGGTAAAAAACTATGGTGAATATTAATGATTTTACCAGCATATTGCTTACACATTTCGGGTGGTAGAATCTGCATATAACGGGCTAACACAATGGCATCAGCTTCATGTTCTGTAACTAGCTCCATCACCCGAGCAAACGATTTAGTTTTATTATCCTTATCAACGGGTACATGGAAAAAAGGAATACCATGCCACTCAACAATACTGCGTAAATCATTATGGTTAGAAATAACACAAGGTATTTCACAGTGCAGATCGCCACTATGCCAACGGTGTAATAAATCAACCAGGCAATGAGCCTGCTTACTGGCCATCAAAACAACTTTTTTAGGGGCTTCTGAGTCAGTAATTTGCCATTGCATATTAAACTCATTAGCAATGGGTGCAAATGCTGTTTTTAGCCCTTCAAGGTCAAATGGTAAAGAATCTGCGCAGATTTCATGGCGCATAAAAAACCAGTTGGAATCTGTGTCTGAGTGATGATTGGCTTCAGTAATTGAGCCGTTATAAGTAGCTAAAAAATTACTGACTTTGGCAACAATTCCTACCCTATCAGGACAACCTATAACCAACCGGTAACTACGTGACATATTTGCCTCATTTCCAACGGACAGTGATTACTGCCTCGTACAGTTTGCAATCCAACTATAACCAAAAGGGAATGAATTATATTACCTGACCTACTGGTTAAGCAATTAGCATTTAAACACCTTAAGGGTATTGCAGGGTTGCTTGTTTTTCATCTGCAAATTGCTGTAATTGCCTTAGAATAGTCTGCTCCTGAGGGGTTTGCTTGGTAGCCAAGAGGGCCTTGATTAATGCTTGCAGTTCTTGCAAACAAATACTGCCTCCTGCCGCTTGATCCAATAGCCTGGCTTGACGCCAATTTTGCCAGCGTTGATTCTCTAACTCAGTCAGTGTTTCAGGGTAATTGCGAGCCCGATAGCGAAATAACATGGTATCCAGCCGACTATCTTGAAACTGCCCTGCCATATCCACTAACTGATCAGGAGGTAATGTTTTTAAGCGATTCATTTGGCTACGATCATAAGGGCTAAAGAAACCGCCACTATAAAGCATTAAGTCTGGGTTATCTGCTTGGGTATCAGGCAATTGATTAAATACTTCTGCTACTTTGTCTCTTAAACCTGGTGCTTCTGCTAATGCGTGATGATGCTGTTTATAACTGTGTAAATCGATTTGCCAACGCTCCTGGTCAGCTGGCTGTAGCACATTTAATGGGGCAACAATCGGGCATTTATTAATATGAATTGTTTTAAGGGGAATCCGTTCTACCCCTGCCGGTAATTGGCTAGCAGGGGTAAATAAACGTTCGCGAATTTCTTCCACAGATAATGTTAACAAAGGAGTAGGATCTACGCTTAAATCATAAACAATACGGCCATTATTATTCGTTGGATGTTCAGCCAGAGGCATGACCACCGCCATGCAACCACGACTAGCAGAAAACATCCCTGAAATATGCACAACTGGCTGCCCTGTCGAGAGATATTTTAATACTTGCTTTTTATGGCGCATACTTAGCATAAAACCAAATAACTTAGGCTGCTTTTCCCGTAATAACTTCGCCAGGGCAATAGTAGCCCTGACATCTGATAAAGCGTCATGGGCCTGAGTATGAGCAATACCATTCGCTTGGGTTAATAGCTCTAACTTAAAACTTGGCAAGCCCTCTTCATTAATGGGCCACTCAATACCTTCTGGCCTCAATGCATAAGCTGCGCGCACCACATCCAGCAAGTCCCAACGACTATTACCGTTTTTCCACTCTCTGGCATAGGGATCAAAAAAATTACGATACAACAGGTGGCGGGTAACTTCATCATCAAAGCGAATGCTGTTGTAGCCTAATACACAGGTATTTGGTTGACTAAACTGCTGATAAATCCTATCTGCAAACGCTGCTTCCACGATCCCATGCTGATAAGTCGTTTGTGGAGTAATGCCTGTAATTAGGCAAGCCTCTGGGTTTGGCAACTGATCGTCAGGTAACCGACAATAAAAGCTATCAGGAGAGTCGATTTCGTTGAAATCTTGATCCGTTCGAATACCTGCAAACTGTGCAGGCCAATCTTTAGCTGGATTGGCGCCAAAGGTTTCAAAATCATACCAATAAAACGTTGATGCTTGTGGCATTAGTTACTCTTATTTTTCATGATAAGCAGGCCAAGAGACTATAGCTTGTCCTTTACTTTTATTAATGATGGCCGTTGCCATCAACTGCTTATTTTCCACTGGTAGTTGAATAGCCATCACCACCTGATCAGTATATTGGCAATCGATAATGGTTCCCTGATAATCAGATAGTAAGGTTTTTAAAATAGGTTCGAAAGGATACTGACAACTTACGGTTGCAGTAATACACGGCACTTTTAGTGTAGTAGGTAACTGTTGAAGTGCAGCTTGAGTTACCCCTGAATAAGCCCGCACCAAACCACCCACACCCAGCTTAATTCCACCAAAATAACGCACTACTACGACAAGTACTTCACCTATTTTATGGTGCTGTAGTACATTCAGAATAGGCTTACCGGCAGTGCCTTGCGGCTCACCATCATCGTTAAAAGCAATACTGGTTGCCCCTTCAGGTGGACCTGCAATATAGGCCCAGCAATGATGTCGGGCATCTGGATAACGCATTTTTGCTTGTTCTATCGCGGCTAGTGCCTGCTGGCGATCTTGAATACGCTCAACTAAAGCGATAAAGCGACTGCGTTTAACTTCATGCTCAACAGTAATCGATTCGGCAGGAATTGCATAAGATGATTCTGATTGTTCAGACATAAGAGAAGATGGCTATCAAATACCACTCATTGTGAATTATATAAGGGTATTCTACGGGGTTAGCCAGCAAAACAAAATAAATCGTTAAAACTAATCCTTAAAACTGAAGCTAATCTTTAAAGCTAAAATAGTGCTTTAGCGACTCAACAATATCTTCAATACCCCGATGGGTGTGGATAATTTCAAAGCCTGAATCAAAGTAGCGCTGGTCTACATCTGCCTTACACCACAAGCAGACAGCAATAAAATCAATCACTCCAGCATTATTAGGTAGCTTAATCAGTAGTTGATACTCAGCACCCGTCATAATGGGAAGTTCACTAATCAGCATCATACCATGTGTGGATATATTACCAATAGAGCCCATCGCCCTATCAGTATAACCATTGTAAACAGTGAGATATTCAGTCAGATGATGGCGAGGAATTAATCGTTTTTCATGGGTAAAACTGTGATTTGCCATTGTTAGCTAACTTATCATTTCGTTGTTAGTTACACCTCCCTGTATGAATAAATTCAGTAAATATACAATCACTCCAGACAAATCACATGCCATCCTGTAGCTTGCGAAATGCACAATCTTAATAAAAGTGTAGTCGTAAGTAATAAAACTTGAAAGGCGAGTGTTAACAAATAGACATTGAAATGTCACTTGGCATAAGGGCTTCTACCCACTTTGCCACCCGTTAAGACTCTAATGCGGGCTTTCGCACGGTAAGCATATTCAGATTGGGGATACGTCTGTTGAATAAAACGATAGGTTTCTATTGCATCCATATACAAACCTTGTCGTTCCAGACAAAGGCCACGCAACATTGATACTTCAGGTTGCAAAAATCGGCGTGGTTGTGAGCGAATCATTCGATCAACCCGACTAAGAGAGTGTAAAGCTCCAACACAATTACCATTATCATAGTGCTGGTAAGCAAAATCTAGCTCTTGATTAATACGATGTGAGGCACAACCAACCAGTAATACACCAGTAGTTGTTAAAAGAAAAAATAAAACAACTGTACGGTAGCGAATACCAAAACGGTTCCAGAGAGAGATTGCTTGCTTTACCATCGTTCGCCCTGTCGTCAATAGAAAATAGCCATGTCTCCAATATCGACCTTGGAACTTTTTTCTTTAGTCAACAAGCGCTTTTAATAAATAAACTGGTTTTACAAACAGTTATTAAACAAGCACCATCAGCAGAAGCTGGTAAACAGGCCTTTCACCTGCTACCAACTCAGCTGTTGGTTATTACTCAGAAACTACTTTTTGTACACGGTCAACCGCTTCAATGGTAGCAACAACCCGACGATTTTGCTGACGGCCCAGAGGCGTTCCGTTATCAGCAATAGGTTCTGCTTCACCCTTACCAATAGAGGTCAAGCGATTGCCATCAACCTGATATTGTTCAATCAGCGCTTCACGTACTGCATCAGCACGAGACTGGGACAACATTAAGTTGTAGGTGTCATTACCAACTGAGTCAGTATGTCCTTCAATAGTGACATGCACGTTAGAGTATTTACGCAAGAACTGGGCTGCTTTTTCCAGCTCGCCATAATACTCTGGCTTAACCTCGGACTTATCAAAGTCAAACTCAACATTAAGCCTCACACTCACAGGCTTATCGACATAAATTGTCTCTGGCTCTGCTACTGGTGTAGGTGCAGGCGTTACTTTACGCGGTTTGCTGGTTTTAGTGTCACCCAGAGCATATTTGAGCGAGAACATCCAGGCTGCATCGTTATCATCTTCATCAAGACTATGATAACCACGTACATCAGTTCTTAACGCCAACCGATCTGTTAGCTCTCGTTCAATACCAACACCTACGCCTAATAGTGTTTCTTCGTCAACACCAGAGGTATTTGGATCTAGCCTCATGTGAGCCGCACTGGCTAATAGATAAGGCTTCCACTTACCTGTTGGGTTGAAAAAGTAAAGGCCATCCAGGTGATACCACTGACCATCAACTTCGTTATCCAAACCAGGATCTTCAGTTTTTAAACCGCCTACCCCTAATTGCAGGGCAGTACGCTCATTAAACTGATAACCGAAGTCCAGACTGTAAATTGAGTCATCCTCAAGGCCACGGTCATTATTAAAAAAGTATTTGCCCACCGAAGGAGCAACATACGCGTGGGGCTTAACCTGTTCTTCAGCAGCTGCTGTATAAGAAGCCAAGCTAAGAACAATACCCACTGTAATTAAATTCATTTTTTTCATTAAGCCAAACTCTCCATTGCACGAATAAATCGTCCGAGAGGAGTATATAATGACTTTTTGCAATAAAAAAAACTGAACCGATTAAAAACGGTTACCAAACAACCAAATCGTGAATCAAATCACTATTTTTTTATGTCATAATAATAAATACTTGTTTAGATAATCATTATAAAACAGCGGTTAACCAATGAAACTGTTCAATACACTACATTCGTCTTTTGGTTTAGTGCTACTGGATTGGCCATTTTTTTCTCCCACTTTTTTAAATAAAGCAATAACGACAGCAGCCTTACTTGCAGATGAAATTTATTATGCTGTTATAACTCCTAAGCCGCTTAAGTACTTACCCTTATCAAATAATCAGCTTCCCAATAATAAGCAAGTTGAAGTAGAATTAAGACAGCAGGTTGAGCAGATTTGTAGCCAATTAAATATAAATAAAACGCACCATTGCTGTGGGGTTTTTATCGGTGTAGAAGGTATAAATCAGATCTGCCAAGATAAACAGATATCCATGATTTTCAAAGACCTACACCCAACCCTCTCTTTTTCACAGCACTTAATGGCTTTAAACACCTTGCAATTAGCCAAAGAGATCAAGACACCCATATGGTTTATCACCCAATCAACACCTAATCGACATGGGTTGGTTTGTGTCGACAACGAGTCACATGATTTTCAACACGAAACATTAACTCACAAAATAATAGCCACCAGCGGCTGGCTGGCCAACCGTTTAGCTATTAAACTTGAATTATTTCATGCAATAACACCTTTAGCTGCCGAATGGCTAGTTGACACAGATCTTACTCACCCCCATCAACATGAAGTCAAACAACGACAAGCTCATTTTGATCAACAGGTTAACCAACTGCTAAGCCATCTGCCTGCAGGCACATTTTCCATTACCTGTATGCAGGGAGCGCCTGACTATGTCATCAATCAGCGGTTACAGCAGCAAATAGTCGACTTACTCTTTATAGGCTGGTTCCCCCAAAACCACTGGACCCATGCAATGCATGGGCAGCTGGCTGAGCGATTTATCAAACAAGGTAGTTGCGATGTGATTATTATAAAATAAAGTGTTATTTTTGAGATACTAGTTTAGCAACAGGTGTATTATTTAATACCGCAATACAATCTAAGACACCTACTTGTTGATTTTTAGTACTTTTTTGTAATGTTTTCTGAAAAGTTGTACTAAAAATCGCTTTAACCTTTTCAGTAGTAATATACGGATTTTTTTCAGCCATCAGTGCAATGCAACCAGCTACAGCGGGAGTAGCCATGGAAGTACCAGAATCAGTTTTAGTTAGGCTATCTTTATCCATCAGATCAAAGTTTTCATTTGTGGAAATAATATTATAACCTGGAGCAAGTACTTCGGTATGAGCAAACCGTCGCTGCTCAGCAGTGGTTTGTTTATTCTCCTTGCCCTCTTTATAAGCCCCTACTGCGATAACATTATCAAGACAAGCAGGAAAATCTTTAAATACACTAAACCCCTCATTTCCTGAAGCAGCGACCACAATTACCCCTTTTTGAGTAAGCTTATTTATATACTTTCTTATCTCACGTGCAGGTCCTGTTGGAGGCACACAGGACCAACTGGAAAACGAGCGGCTGCCCAAGCTCATATTAATAATTTTAACGTCTTGTAATTCGGGGTTACTATCTATCGCTTGTAGTGCTTCGGCAATATCAAAGTTAGAGCCATTATTCGCTTGATGCAGTACCCGTAAATTAACAATGTTAGCTTGAGGAGCGACACCCGTTGGCGCACCACCACTCAGCGGTTGAGCAGCAATGATGCCGGCAACGTGAGTACCATGATCTGCTGGGTTATTACTCCCATGATAGTTATTTTGACAACTGGCTTTTTTATAATTATTTTCTTTATCCCAGTTTTCTGAAAAGCAGTAATGACGGGTAACATGACGGAGCTGCGGATGGGTACTATTGACACCAGAATCAATTACCGCAACAGTAATTCCCTTGCCTGAATAATCGTTCGCATTTGCTAAAGAATAATAAGTTAATATATTTATAAGTAATGAAAAAATTAATAAATACTTCACCATAATACTGCTTATCCCTTTAAAACCTTTTTATTAATAACTTCTTATTAATTGTTAACCCCTTGATTAAAAACCCAAATAAGTCCTACTATTCTTTACTCTTCAAGGTTATTGATTTTGCTCGAACATGTAAATCAGCTAGACTGATATGCAACACACCAACAACGATAACTAGATCACACTTTACACTAGTGTTATAAGCAACTGTTAAAGCAGTCTGAAGCTCAGCAAACTAGTAGAGTTTCGTTTTATTAGGGATTACTCTTTTGCTTGTTGTTACACCTGCCTGAGATAGCAACCCAATAATTGGCGAAAACTAGTAGCGAGTGACTTTTAGGGTTCATTATCATCACTCTTGAACACCAAGATTGGTGGAAATACAGTAAGTGCATGGTGATTAGGATACCACTACTGCCAAGATGCTCCCTATCCTTTGTTATTTATAGGCTCATGGGAATTCATCATTCAATGCCCTCTTCTAACAACCCTACGCTTTAGGTTTATGTCTATTTTGACTCTTTGAACTAAAATATTATTAACGCAATAAAGCAGGTCTTGATACAAACAGAAAAAATGGAATAGTTATGAAAACTCTTATCTCAGCCAGAAAGCCTATAGCGCTCCTGCTTAAGAGGATTATTTATAGTGTAATTTTATTAGCCTACCTATCATCAAGCAGTGCAAAAGAGCTACCGACGGTAACCTTCACCACTGGAGAGTGGACTCCATTTATATCCAAAAAACTAACAGGATATGGTGTTGTTACTCAAATTGTAACAGAAGCCTGCAATAGAGCAGGGCTTAAACCCATCTATACATTTATGCCATGGAAACGCGCCTCAGAAAACGTAAAAGATGGCTATAGTGTAGCCACCTTTTCATGGAATAAAACAGAGAAGCGAATGCAAGACTTTTTATTTTCTGCATATCCTGTAAATAAAACACCTAATGTTGTATTTTATAAAAAATCTGAGTATCCCAAAGGAGTTAAGTTTCACCAGTTGTCAGACTTAGCTACATATCATGCTACAGTTGCAGGAATAAGAGGCTATTGGTATGAGGATGGGCTCAAAAAGCACAGTATTAAACTGCACCTTGTTAATAAAGGTGAACAAGCATTAGGACTTCTTCATGAAGGAAGGGTACAAATGTATATAGACTCCCTTCATGTTGGATTAACAGATGCCAAAAGAGTAACCCCAGAGTTAGTGAGTAATCTTGGTTACACAGAATATGGCAGTGATGATCCTTATGCCTATATTATGTTCTCCCGTACTCATAAGGATACAAATTGGGTTAAACCAAGGTTAGATAAAGCTCTTAAATCCATATACGAAGATGGTACATTTGATAAAATCTTAGGCACCTTACTCTCAAGATAAACTATTGATTGTGACCACTAGTTGCTTCATTCCCTATAGCTTTACCACGAGCCTATATACTGTTAACTTAGTCACAATTTTGCAGGCATAATAAAGCTTAGTTTGAATACGTCATTAGATAGAATAGGGCCTGGACATTCAGACTAAGGCTCATTTTCAATTACAACTTCTAACTATATTTTTGGCGTATCCCAAGGGCGGTAGCGTGAATACTTATGAACAGTTGCTTTTCTTTGACATAGGGCCACTATGTCTGCAAAAAAACGTCTTGCCAGAGAATAAATAGCTTTGAAGACTGTTACCCAACTTGACACCTAGACCCATAACAGCAACAACATTTATTGAGCAACGTTATCCAGTGGATTTTGGAAGAGCTGCGGTAATTAGAACCCAGTCAGGTAAAATTTTGTCGAGCAAACTGATTATTTAATCCTCAGCCCCTGTGGTATTTGTCAGGAACGGCTGGTCCACTGGGGTGGTGATGTACAGGTTGCCATCAGCAATCCACAAAACCAGCTTATTTTTAAAGCAATTAGAGAGTTGCAACCTTATCATCGGTCCATTGCTAATGGAGAAACACTGTAATAGCTCATGAACAAAATAAATATTCAATATTATCATTCACCCTGTGGGCAATTAATCTTAGGTGAATATAATGGTCAACTTTGCTTGTGTGACTGGCAATATAGAGACGCAAGAACTACCGTTGATAACAGGCTGACTAAAGGACTTAACGCAATCTTTGTTGAAGAAGATAGTGATATTCTACAAGCTGCCAGACAACAGCTGACAGAATATTTTAATGCGGAAAGAAATACCTTTGCTATTCCTTTATTGATGGTTGGCACCCCTTTTCAAAAAACCGTCTGGCAGGCATTGATAGACATTCCCTTTGGCTCCACCGCCAGTTATCTTCAACTTGCGGAAAAAATAGGCCATAGAAGAGCAATTAGAGCGGTTGCCAACGCAAATGGCGCTAATGCCATGTCTATTTTTATCCCTTGCCACCGTATTATTGGCAACAATGGCAAACTAGTTGGCTATGCCGGTGGCTTAGAAGCTAAGCAAATACTACTAAATATAGAACAGCAAAATAGTTAATGCACATTAGTCAGTCATTTTTTATTTGAAGAATAGAAACAGAATATGAATAGTTCACTCGATAGCCATTTTGAAAGTGTAATACGCACCTATATACTAGCGAAAGATAAAAACAAACCAGAATTAATGAAAAATGCCTTTTCCAGCCATGCTATTTTGGAAATAAAAAATAAAACCGCTAATATTGATTTTCCAGCTACCACCATTGGTATCACTGATATTACCGATACATTAGTGGTTAATTTCAACCAATCTTTCGAAAATGTTTACACCTATTGCCTACTAGACTCAATCCAAGCCACTCAAACGGATCTTTCATGCGATTGGTTAGTAGTCATGAGAGAAAAAGCCAACCAAAATATTCGTATAGGCTGTGGCCGTTATAACTGGGAAATCAATAATCCCTCAAAGTTACTCGCCAACAAACTGATTATTACAATTGAGCAGATGGTATTACTTCCTGCAACTAATTTAACATCCATAACCAAATGGCAAAGCAATTTAGATTATCCATTTACTGAATCTACCAATATTCTAGAGGGGATACCTAATTTCCAAGCACTTGATACAATAAAAGAGTATATGTACAAACCCCTCGGTTAATATACGTCAACCTTGATTTTTTCAAAGGAAACAGCACATGTCTGAATACACAGCCATCGTTAAGTGGCAAAAAGCTGAACAGGAAGACTTTTTAACTCACCAATACAGTCGAGCTCACACCTGGTCATTTGATGGAGGGCTCACGATACCTGCTTCATCATCTCCCCATATTGTTCCCCTGCCGTACTCAGAAGAAGCCAATGTTGATCCTGAAGAAGCATTTGTAGCCGCCTTATCAAGCTGTCATATGCTATTTTTCTTAGCGATTGCCGCTCAACGGAAGTTTATCATCCAAGAGTATGTAGACAATGCAACAGGTACATTAGCAAAAGATTCTGATGGTAAAATGGCAATGACAAAAGTCACTCTACGCCCACAGATCACCTTCATTGGCAACCAACCAACCCGACAACAGCTGGAGGAAATACATCACTTGTCTCATGAAAAGTGTTTTATTGCTAATTCAGTAAAAACAGCAGTCACTACAGAAATAATCGAATAAGAAGCTATTATTTCTGTACTGATCATAGTCCACTTTTAGGTCTACACATTTAATGAACGACTAACTGATTAAATTAAACCACCAGAGCAGTGTCAATAAAATCAGTAGTAAAGCTCCCCATCCCCAGAGCTTGAAACCACTACTATCAGACTTACTTGCATTTAATAACTCTTGTTGTTGCAAATTACTATTCAACTGATTAAGCGGTATAAAGCCAGTACTGGTTTTATGATAATTTTGGTTGGTCATTGTTTGCGACTTTGGCCTAACTCTGGTTTTGCTCTGATCTTCAGGCGGGCCAATTACCACAAAGCTGTATTGATCAAAGGTAATTAAGTCACCCGTACGAAGCCGACCTTCTGTAATCTGTAGATCATTAATAAAAGAGCCATTGGCAGAAATAAGGTCTTTTACAAACAGCAAGCCATCAACCAGATATAGCTCCGCATGACGTCGGGATATATGAGGAGAAGATAAACACAGGTCGCAATCAGTAGCACGCCCTACTAATAGTTGATCAGTAACAGCTATGGTATTTTCAGCAAGATCATGATTGACTGGCTTAAGATACCAACCTGTCACTTTTTTTACTGGGTTATGAACAGGTGCTCTTACTTGTTTCGGGTCAGAAATTAATAGCTCAGTTGAGCCAATTCGAATGGTATCACCAGCAAGTAATACACGGTTTCTTAAAACAGGTTCATTATTAACATAGGTGTTAATCCCACCTGTTAAGTCGATTAGGGTAGCCTGATCACCTTGGATAAAAATACTAACATGCTCTTCCGCAATTGCAGGGTCTTTTACAATAAAGTCACAAGTGGTGCCATTACCAATAACTACTTTATTGCCTACTAACCATATTGCTCCTTTTGCACTGTGTTTATAGCCCAGTTTCAGCATGGACAGTATTTCCTGAAATGCAGAATAAAAATAAATAGTCGTGTCATACTAAAATTCAGCCTAACTCTGTATACATCTATTCTTTTATAGATAAGACAAATGGTTAGCGTATCCCCATATAAGTGATTTTTTTCAGATTAATCTTACAGTTGTAGACTGACTCTAAAAAGTCCATTAAGCCTTTGATAGGCTGATGCCCCAAACCTGTTAGTCTGCCTAAATCTCAATAAATTTAAACAATAGGTAATAAAAATTTATACGGGCATCACAAATTCAACTTATTATATTTTTTGGAAGGGCCTTTATAGCGTCCAGCCTCAAATCCAAAGGCTAACGCCATTAAACACTCTATATTTTAGGTATGCCGTTTATTTAATGAGTTGTTTTAAAGTATTTTTACAAAACTCACTGGCAATTTTGTCAGTGTATGCCATGATTTGCTGACGCTGCTTAAGTGTAGGTTTAACACTGTTTTTCAATGCATCAAGCGCCTCAAGTTGTAGCAACTTAGCCTCGCAGTAAGCACTGTTCTTAGTCAGCTTTCCTTCCAATTGCTGGCTGGCAGAATCAACTAACACAAAGTCTATACGGCTGGCAGTAAAATAAGGACTAATGTCAGCTGCACGCCGTTGAGGTGTCGCTGAAGTCAAGGTTTTAGAGTGGTCTGCAAACTTCATATGCACAACTGCAGGGGACTCAACCAAAGGCTGATCCGGAATAATCATGTAACCAATTTTAGGCAAGTGCTCATTCAGCAGTCTATTCAGGTATGACAAGTTATAAGGACTATGGTCATCACCTAAATTTAAGTTATTAGATAATACCCAGCTTTTCATTACACAGTTTGTCATGCCTTGCTGTTCTCGATTTGGACATTGGCTTTCAACACTGGTAACAAAGCGCACATGGTATTTCAGGGTGTTTTTTAAAGAAAGCAAACTAAACTGCTGTTTTTCTTTAAACCAATTATGCAACAGTGTTGTTTTTTCTATGTCAGGAATAATTTCATTGGCTGAGTTCAGCTTTAGGGCTGGAGTTAACAGGCCTTTTTGCTGCTTGAAAGCTCTGAGCAATGATTGCTTAATATTTTTGGGAATATGGAAGCGTACTTGAACAACAGGCTTGTGTAATAAATCACTGGTAACACTTTGTTTAAGCTGTCTCCAGTTGGTCGCTGTTAGGGATAACGTCTCCCGCTTAGGTTTATAAAAACTAAACAAGTCATAGCTACTACTATTTTCCAGCCACTTATTTGCATACTGGATACGCTGCGCATAAGCACCTAGCTGCTTATTATAGTCAGCCCCCTGATAGTCATAATTGGTTGGGACTGTATTAAAGGAAGTCTGTTGTTTTATGCTGGGTTCTACAGGGGGGTTGCTAGTACAAGCTGTTATCAACAATACACTTAACAGTGATACTGGCAACAATAAAGAAGAACTTAACCGCATCATGATAACTACTCTAGTCATACCCGCTAGCGCAGGTACAGTTTTTTTTATATAAGGCTCGTTGGCGATAGGTTAACTCACTGACTATGGTGAAATGATTTCCAGCATACTACTCTTGATTCATAAATCATCACGCCAATAGTTTTCACTTCGAGCCTCAGCCCAAAAAAAATGATTTGCCTCAGTTCAATGGATTATAGCGGTGTCATTGGTTTTTGGCGTGAACTAAACCAACTTATTTTTATTGAATTATTAACAATATTCTTCGATATAAGAATCAGTAGACAAAATAAATGATAAGCAGATATCTGTTGTATATCGTTCAGGTTGCTAGTAGTACACATGTAAAATTGCTACCTTATTTTACATGCGGATCACTAGACACCAAAAAACAAAACGATATACCAGGTAAAAGACGTATTGAAACCCACTAAAAACAGTCAAAGAAAGACTCCTTTAGTGGGCTTTTTCTACACCTGATTACTTTAGTTTTTTCTTAATCTGAAGCAGCTGGCTATTGACTTGCCGCCTAAATGCATCAATTGCTTTTAGTGTATCAGCATGAGCTTCCACCTGCTTGAGTAAATCAGCCTGCTTGGCTTTATCTTGCTGGCCTGCCAGTTTTTGCTGAGCTGAAAGGGTTTCAACGGTTTGCTCCAGCTGATTTAGTTGCTCTGTTAATACAGAAATTGCCGTGTCATCCGCTGGGTTAGACTTTGGTTGTTTACTCAACTGCTTACTCAGCTTGGCATTTGCTTTTTTCAACTTGGCTAACTCAGAGGTTAGCTTAGCTATTTTGGCTTGACTTGTTTTAAAGTCCTTTGCTAACTGCTCAACTGCAGTGCCTTTGTCACCCAACTCCTTGGTTAACTTGGCAATGGCTTTTGCATTTTTTTCTGCGGTTTGCTGATTAGCTGCAATTTCTGGTTTGTTACGCTTGTTAGATAAGTCCCATAACTTACGAATTTCAGTATGGGCCAACTCCAGCTGCTCTTTCATTTTGACACGTTGCGCTTCACGTTTAGAAGCAGTTTTAGCCAAATCTGCCCCTGTAGCTGACACCTTACCCGTCACTTCACTTAAAATAGTTAGCGTTTTTTGCTGAGACTTTTTAAGACTGGCGTTTTCTTTTCTAAGCTTATCAATGGTTAAATAACCAACCCCTCCCAATGCAGCTACTGCTATCACTAACAGGAAGACGACAAATGCAAGCAGTGGACTGGACTTCTTCACGATTGTTTTTGGTCTGCCATAATGTCTGCTATCAATATCATCATCTGCAATCGATACACTGGGTAAATCATCATATTCATCGTATCGGTTATCAGTCATCGTAAAACTTCTCACCCTTTTACATTGCCAGCCATTGTAGAATATTGGTTACTATTCACCAATAGACTTTTTTATTACTTAAGTTTAACCATACTACTTGTGATACATGCACAATATAAACTAGCACTACCTTATTTATTGCAGCACTTGTTTTCTGACATACCGATTGACTGTATATCACTCAGCTGATGCCATCATAACCAAGTCACAATTTCCTTGATTAACTCCACGCACCCTAATAGCCTACTAACCCTGAGTCAAACCTGAATCATTTTGTTCTGAATAGAAAGTTTTAGATAGATACCCCTGCCACTTACTACATCAGTTGCCGGAGCTATAACATATGCTGGAAAGCCAGTCAGGAACAATAAAAACTCAACTTTCTCCTAAGTGGCTTATTTATGGTGCCAATGGTTATACCGGCCAATTAATAGCTAAAGATGCGGTAAAACAAGGGCTAGAGCCTATTTTGGCTGGACGCAACGATCAAGAAATTGCCCCCTTAGCAATAGAGCTAGGGTTGTCTTATCGTATTTTTGATTTGACTGACCAGGATATTATCAACCAAGCATTGGCAGATATTAATCTGGTGGTGCTTTGTGCAGGCCCTTTTTCCACCACCAGTAAAGCAATAGTCTCAGCATGTATAAAGCAAGGTGCTCACTATCTTGATATAACAGGAGAAATCGATGTATTTACAGCAGTTTTTGCGCAACACCAGGCAGCGAAAGCAGCGAATGTAGTACTGTGCCCTGGTGTAGGCTTCGATGTCATTCCTACCGACTGTATTGCTGCAACCCTTAAAAATGCATTGCCTGATGCTAATTATTTAGCACTAGGCTTTGATAACAAAAGCCAGTTAAGCCCTGGTACGATGAAAACCGCTATTGAAGGGTTAAAACTCGGCTGTAAAGTTCGCGAAAATGGCATTATTAAAACTGTACCGCTTGGCTACCGACAGCGCCAAATCGACTTCGGTAATGGCGCCAAGCAGGCTGTCACGATTCCTTGGGGCGATGTCGCTACCGCTTATTTTTCAACCCATATCCCTAATATCGAAGTTTATATTCCTTTGTCACCTGTGGGTATTCATCGCTTGCGGCGATTACGTTGGTACCGTCCTTTACTATCGCTATCGCCTATTCAACGCTTTTTAAAATATCAAGCATCACGTAAATGCCGCGGCCCATCAGAGCAAGAGCGGTTACAAAGCAAAGTGTATGTTTGGGGAGAAGTAAGAAATGACCAAGGGGATATCAAACAAGCCTATCTAACTACTCCCAATGGCTACCAACTAACAGTGGCAGGCACTTTATTAGCTGTACAACACTTGTTGCACTACCGCGGTGAAGGTGGTTATTTTACTCCTTCACAATTGATGGGAAGAAACACCATAGAAAGCCTGCCAGGTACTTCCAGAATCAAAGTCACTAGTGGTACATACGAAACAAATAGGCAAGCGCTTTAACCCGAATATTTCATCAATTAACTACCCCTTAAACCTGGATAGTTTATGAGGTATTCAGGTTTCAATTAACCCTACTTTTTATCCCGTAGAAAAGGCACCACTTGAGTGCTATGATTTGCCTACTTCTGAAGCCTGTAGGGTATAGATTCACAGCAAGGCTAACGAAAGAACGCAAAGAAAGCTAGTTAAGATAGTTATTGCAAGGCAATCTTTGAGTAATATGCAACACATTAGTGGTACATCTTTTTTACAAAAGATAACTGCTGTAAAAGTAAGCATGTAAAAATGATGTCACTGTATTGCCTTATTTGAAGTTATTGTCTATATAAGACATACCCTATTATTAAGCCTGATTGAATAATAAATGGAGTAACCAAAAATGGCTATTGAACTGCCTGCTCTTCCTTACGAACGTGATGCGCTTGAGCCTCATATTTCCAAAGAAACCTTAGATTACCACTATGGTAAGCATCATAATACTTATGTCGTTAAGCTAAATGGCCTGATTGAAGGTACTGACTTTGCTGGCAAAGACTTAGAGTATATTGTTAAAAACTCTGAAGGTGGCGTATTTAATAACGCAGCCCAAGTCTGGAACCATACTTTCTACTGGAACTGCTTAAGCCCCAATGGTGGTGGCGAGCCTACTGGCGAACTGGCTACAGCAATTAACGACGCATTTGGCTCTTTTGCTGATTTCCAGGCCCAATTAACAGATAAAGCGGTTAATAACTTTGGTTCTGGTTGGACCTGGCTGGTTAAAAACCCTGATGGCAGCCTGGAAATTGTCAATACCAGTAATGCAGCCACCCCTTTAACCGGCAACCAAAAACCGTTGCTCACTGTTGATGTATGGGAACATGCTTATTACATCGACTACCGTAATGTTCGCCCTGACTACTTGAAAGCCTTCTGGCAATTAGTTAACTGGGAGTTTGTTGCGAGCAACTTTGCTGGTTAATCTTTGCTAGATGGCTAGTTGCTGTTAAGTAAAATTGTTGGAGGGCTTATACCTCCAACATAAAATGCGCCCTTATTTTACTCTATTTCTTGATTAACATTGTTCATATCACTACTTTTCTTACTTAATTGCTGCTGACTACCAGGCTTAACACTCGCCAGTAAGTTATCCATAAACTGTTGCTTCAAATAAGTCATTAACTGCCCATAGATATGTTTCAAGCGAGGCTTTTGTTTGACAGAAAAAGGGATCGGCCGACATAAATTGATCGCCTGGTAACCCAATCTGGCAGTAAGTAACCCAGCCCCCATTCCCTGAGTGAAGCGAGTTGACACCCGGCCTGCCAGTTCTGCACCTAATAAATCCATACCAATATCCGCAATCAACTCCGTAGCTCCGGTATAAATCATATTTCGAAAAACCGTACGGATAAGGGAAATACGGCTCCAGTAGCCTAGTTTGACACCATAAACCTCACATAACTTATCGATCATTTTAATATTACGCCATCCTAGTATCAGCATATCCGTAATAGCCAGTGGACTGATTGCCACCAATAAGGCCGCTTCTGAGGACCAACGATAGACGACCTGCTCGGCTTGACTATCCAACGGCTTCAACACCGTTTGACTATATAACGTAATGACCTCTGCATCATTGTGGCTGCTATTAACAGCGCTTAACCACTGCTGATAACCATCTGTCGTATGATAACCACTCCGCTGACTTAGCCGTTTCACAAAGCGTATCGCCTCTCCTTGTTGTTCACTTTGCTGTAAACGATTAGCTGTTCGCTGCCATTGTCGAAGTTTTTTCAACTTAGATAAACTGCGAAGCTCTCCAAGCAGCACCTTACTAAGACAGGTTACCAGCAGTACAATACCTGCAGTATAAGCGGCTGCAATCAAGCTGCTCTGCTGCCACTGGTCAATTAAAAACCAAGTTACCTCTGCTAATGCTCCTGCACCCACCAACCCTGCAGCAATCAGCAGCCAGCGCCCAGTTAAGGATTTAGTTGGTCGAGGTGCCACAGGTAAAACTTGCTCAATAGGTTGCTCCAGCTTTGGAGTAAACTGGTCAGCAGTAAAATCCTGACGTTGCTGGATCTTATCTGGCTCTTGCTGTTCAGCTAATGGCTTATCAAAATGAATGGCCTGATGCAGTTGTTCATCTTGTTTGCTCATTGCAATTTATCTCCCAGTAAAAAATCCAGCGCCTGATCCATCCGAATATGAGGGAGCGGCTGATTTAGTTGTTTGGCTGGCGGAAAAAATTCAACAAATTGAAACGGTTTTTTCTGCCAGTAATCAGCTTTAGGAGGTGAGTTAGGTACATCACCAGGAAACAAGGTCAACAAGCTGCGATCTGTTAACTGATGGCCTTCAATTGCAGGAACCTGCTTCCCTTGATAATCACAAAAACCTGCCTGAGTTGCTCTAATTGATGCTAATGCCATCGACTCAACTGTAATACCATCAAACCGCACATGTCGTTTAATACCCTGGACCAGTTCCGTTAATAAACTCACCAGATGACCATGCTGGTCAGGTGTGACATGATCTGCTTTGGTTGCAACAAACAACAGCCTATCTATCTTGGGGGAAAATAGTCGAGTAAGAAAGTTGCTTTTACCATAACTAAAGCTTTCTGCAATTTGCTCCAGTGCCAGTTGTAAGTCATTAAAGCTGCCTGGCCCTGCATTTAAGGGTTGTAAACAGTCTGCTAAGACAATTTGTCGATCAACCTGAGCAAAATGCTCTTTATAAAAGCGCTTGACTACCTGTTCACAATAACTCTCATAACGACGGGTTAATTCTGCCAGCAAACTGTCATTGGTCTTTTTGTCTTGCGAGGCTACAGGAATAGGAAAAAAATTGAGTATCGGTGCGCCTTTCATTTCACCTGGTAATAAAAAACGCCCAGGCTGTAAAAAGTGTAACCCCAGCTCTACCCTAAATCGTTGGATAAGTGTTGTATATTGCTCAGCAAGCTCACGGACTAATTGATCGTCTGCCACTTCGGTAAAATCAAGAGCCGCTACACGGCTCAACCAGTCACTGGCAAGCTCCACGCGCGGTGCCTGGTTGAGTAGCGCCCACTGCTGCTCACTCCAGCTCAGAAAGCTTTGCTCCAACATTGGTAAATCCAGTAGCCACTCCCCTGGATAATCAACAATATCCAGCAGTAATGTTACAGGCTCAGCAAGCCAGCTAGACAATCCAGTTGCTGGCAAA
The DNA here is from genome assembly GCF_028858535.1 of Spartinivicinus poritis. Lineage (NCBI taxonomy): Bacteria > Pseudomonadati > Pseudomonadota > Gammaproteobacteria > Oceanospirillales > Zooshikellaceae > Spartinivicinus > Spartinivicinus poritis. Next base: position 7,257 of record NZ_JAPMOU010000023.1, on the reverse strand, counting down.
AAACGCAGCGCCAGCCGTATTTCACTTAAACCTTTGGTAGGCTCAGGCCACTCTGGCAGATCACCAGATAACGACTGCAGTGCAAGATCATAGCGAAAGCTGGCCACTTCTGGATGGGGTTGCTGTACACGCCGCACGCCTAATAAGCGATCATCTTGAGTCACCTCAAAAAACGGCAATTGCTGACTATGACTCCCTTCTAACAACTGATTGACTAGCGATGTAATAAATGCGGTTTTACCACTACGACTCAACCCTGTTACCGCCAAGCGAAGATGGCGATCAAAAGTGCGCTTTAAAAGCTGCTGCCCCTGTTGTTGAATTTGCTGCCAATATCCAGCCATAGAATATGATTACCCTATAAAATACCAGTTACATCATTAAGGAACGTGCATGAAATAACTGACAGTTTTGACCCCAATCCATCCCGCTTGGCTGTGTTGCAAAAACTCGACGTAGGCCCACTATGCCTTCTTTTTTGCGCCTTGCCAAACGAGTGCCTTGGAACAAAAATCTAGCAAGTTATTTCATGCACGTCCCTAAAACACCCCACCCTGAGGGTATATGAACTTAAAATATACAGTTTAGTTCGGTTAAGAAAGAGGAAGAATGCAGATTTACTAGAGGTACCCTAAAGGGGGGCAACACAACTAGCTTCAGAACCAGTTGTGTTATGAGATATTTATTGTTTCAGCTAAAACCTAGAATAGCCTATACCTGACTGAAACAATGAATAAGACCAGCAATACTATTGAATCAGCACCTTAAATACGCTTACTTTTTGGCCAGGGGTATGGACAACAGCCTTCACAGGGCAGCGACCGCGATTGGTATAACTGAAATACCATTCTGTATAACGATCATCACCACTTTTACCCACCGTCACCGCTCTGTAACCAGGATTAGAGCAACCTATTGACTGGTGAGGTCCCCAGTGAACCGAGCAGCCATTATCAGATACATAACCTCTTTGAGTACTCGAAAAATTACTACACGTAGCTGGCGTGCTACAGGTCAGCCTCCAAGAACCTTGACAAGAACCAGCCAGCCGTTCTGCCTCATTTATTTCCTCTGTTGCGTAGGCAGTCGTTATTGAAGTCACAGCAAAGAGTGAAGATAACAATATTTTTTTTAACATAATCTTTCCTTGGGTCTAGTCCTTCACAAATGGCGTTTGAGAATAGCCCTCGTAGACTCTTCTCTATATAGCCCTTCGTTTACGTTTAGAGTTTTTATTAATTTAACTACCTTAAAAAACATGCAATAACATGTCTTAACAGGCAAACAAGCTACCAAAAAAAAGTTTAATTATCTACCCGACTTATGTATTAATTAATGTGATATTTTTTATCGAGTAAGTTTATACTTACAATTACATTTTCTTTATTTATTCACAAAACATTATATTTATTTTTAATTTCACCTCATATTATTCCGAACTAAAATAACTCTGCAATTCATAACTCATTAACCGTTAGTAATATTAGGAGAAGTGGATGTATCAGGTTATAGAAGAAGTCGTTGATGTGGATAACTTTCTTCGCCTGCGTAAGGTTTCCGGGTTAAGTCCAAGGCCTAAACAAGCCGCAGTAAAAGCCTTACCAAATAGTGTTTATGGCGTGCATATCTGTTTAAATGGTAAACCAGTCGGCATGGGCAGAATTATCGGTGATGGCGCATTAAATTTTGATATTGTGGATATTGCTGTTGAGCCTGAGCATCAAGGTAAGGGATTAGGCCGAATAATAATGGAGCACATTATGGCATTTCTGAACAAGGAAGCACCAAAAGGTGCATATATATGCCTAATGGCTGATGTTCCCGAGTTATATGAAAAGTTTGGTTTTAAATTAACAAGACCTCATAGTGAAGGGATGTATATTACTAAATAAACTTAACATAGCAGGTGAGTACCTAAATATTGACTTCAAACTTTTCAGTAGGCCACCAGCATGCCTTCAAAGCAACGCCTTGATTGCGAATTTACCAGAAAGCCTGTGACAGAAAACAATTATTCGAGGTGCACTAAGGTCTATACTAGTATGTTAGCAAATAGTTGATAACTTATTATTGAAAAAGCTTGTAATAATGATCATTCATGGCATTACCATTTGGTGGTTTATATTTTTCATTTTGATCACGTTTATCAAGGCAAATGCCAGGGACTTAAAAGCAAGTCTTGCAATCTTACCTGTTCACTCTGAGTATGGACCAGATGGCCAACCGAAAGGTGGCTTTGTAGAAGTTGTACAAGCTATAGATAAAGTTTACACAGAGGGAAAAATTTCAATTGTCCTTTACCCGTTTGCTCGCTCGCTTAGTAATGTTGTTAGTGGCGAAGCAGATTTTCATATACCTCTTATCAGATTACCTCATATTGCAGAAGAAACACTCCCTTATGCTTACGCTTCAGAAAAAATCACGCAAGTTGCTTTTGTTTTATATACAAACGCAACGAAGCCAAACCTGAACAGAATTAATCTAGGTAAGCACTCTATTGCTACAATGATGGGGCATACTCACTTTTTTCCTTTCAAGACACAAGAACTCACCACCATTGCAAGCGGAGTAACAATGCTTGTGAATGACAGGATTGAGGGATACATTATGGAACAAGATGCCGTTGACAGTTACATCCGACAAAATAGAATTAAAAATGTTCGACGAAAACTATATTATCAGTGGGACTCATCTGTCGTTATTCCCAAAGGTGAAAATCGAGAAGAAATGGACGCTATTATTTCAGAAGCTTTACATAAACTCAAAGCGAATGGAACACTACAAAAAATAACCCAAAAAATTCATCAGCCATATATCGAGTGGCAACCTGACAAAATGAGTTGGTAAGTTAATCTATTTGATATCTCTTTGAAAACATCAATATCAACTTTAAAATGACTGTACTCCCACTATGATGATATACACCCTTCGCAAGGGGGATACAACAAGGGAGTACAGTTTTTACTAAGCGTATTTTGCTTATACGAAGTGAATATCGCCACTTTTGAACAAGCTAAAAATAAAGTAATTAAGGGGAGGTTTGAAGAGTAATCTAATACATAAAAAGTCTACTACTGTTTAGCCTCTAAGGATTCAACCCGTACCTTTAACGCTTTGATAGACTCTAGCAATACTGGAATCAAACCACGATAATCAACGCGTAAATAACCTTGGTTATCATGCTTAATCAAATGAGGAAACTCAGTCTGTATTTCTTGAGCAATAACACCGTATTCGGTTTGGTCAGCTAAACTGTCTTGAATGTCATTTGAGCGCCAGGAATAGCTATAACCATTTAAACGACTGAGTTTGCCTAAGCTGTTTTCTAACGGTTGGATATTTTGCTTTAATCGAATATCACTAAAGTGTAAAAAAACGTGATCAGGGCCATATATCGCCTTTTTTCCTGGAGCAACGAAGTAATTATTATTTGATTCATTAACTTTAAAGACATACCAATCATTGAATCGGTTATTTGCTGGTTGAGCAACATAATTGTCTTTACACAGTCTATTGACTCCCTGGTAATCATTCTGTGAGACACTAAAATATTGAAAGTAGGAGTCACTTGTTACCCATGATTTTCCCCATACACCTGGGATACTCACTTGATTATTATCATTATCAACTAACCAATACCAATCACTTCCATCTAGCTTGGCACAGAACACATCTGTAGTTTCAGCATAAGCACATGGTGCAAGTGTTAACATTCCTGTTAAAAGTAAACTATATTTATTCATATTTTTCTTCTTTTCCGTTATGTGAGGAAAAGTAATTCTAGTGCCGTATTTATTTTTTTATGTTGATTTTGTGTTTTTATTTGTGAACAGTATGTAAAAGGTATTACAGCCCTTTGACTGCTGCTGTGTGGTTATAATCTGTTGAAGACCTTTGACCTTTAATGCCAGTGATATATGTACACTACTCAATAGGAAAAAAGCAGATAAAACAGGTCATGACATAAATAAATACGATAGATACAATTGCCACATGCTGCGCAAGACCTCGGACTACCTGCATAATCCGCTCAACTGGGGCGAATAGAAGCGTTCAGAGACACTACCCAAAGCCGCTAGCCGCGGAGGGCTTTCCAAGGAGGTATATGACAGATTGGTTTAGGCATTCGTATGAGGTTAGTGTTTCAAGCGCCCTCTTCTTTATTATCACGGCTAAATTATATGATTCTTGCTACTTCAACTATAAAAATAGCCGCGGGATGCAGTAAAACTTGAGCAAGTAAAGTACCTAACAATCTGCTTCCTAATAACCAAACTATTGAGCGCCTAAAATATGCTTGACTTCTGTCTCCTTTAGCAACGTCGTCAGTCATTACAGCCACATGAGGGTCAATGTAGATAAACATTAAAATTGTCGCAATTCCATTGATAATCGATGATAACTGACTAGAAGTAAGCCTTAGCTCTGGTTCTAAACATCCTGCATATAATGATGAAAGCACACCAATAGTCCAAACTGCTGTAGCAATCATATTAAATATAATAAATTTTAAAGGAATTCTTTCCCTACTTCCTAAACCTAAAATATTTGCTTTTGTTGGTATAGTAATAGAGTTTATTATTTGAGATAAACCTGTCGGCGTAAAACCGCGCATTGCTAATTTTGGTACAGAACCATAAGCTTTAAATCTGTTTACCGCTCTAGTAAATAGTCTTTGAAAACTAGGCATTGTTAATGTACCGACGATTGTTGCTATAGTTGCAGAAAATATTATTAACCTAAAATCTACTACAATAGAATCCATTACGCCTGCACTAATACTTTCTTCAATTCTTTTACCTAATAAAGGGCCTTGAAATGAATTTGAGGTTCTTGAAATAAGTATCATGATATTGAAGAGGGCAAATGATACTGCAATTTGCCCTGTCCGAGTACCAGCAATTCTAGCTGAATAAGCAAGTGTCCCAATCAAGTGAATAATGAATGTAAAAACGATGATGACTATAAGCTGAATATCCATGACTCTCAATCTAGAGGTATAACTACTAATGAACGCCACTCGAGGTATTTTGACTGAAATGAGTTGATAAGTCTAAGTCTTTACAATCCAATGGCTCCATTTTCAACCTACTCCCTATAGTGCCAAGGTGGCGTATCCAAAATTCCCTGTCCTTGTATTTCAGTTTGCCCTAACACTTTCTCCAACTGTATACCATGGCACTCGTAATGATCACTTAATGCTGCAATTAAACGACTTGCATGAGATACAATCCAAACCTGAGTATTGTCAGAGGCTTTGATAATGAGTCTCGCCAACGCAGGTAAAAGATCAGGGTGCAAGCTTGTTTCCGGTTCGTTTAACACCATTAATAAGGGAGGTCTTGGGGTTAGCAGAGCAGCAACTAATAATAGATAGCGTAACGTGCCATCCGAAAGCTCTGCACTTGTTAATGGTCGCAACAGACCTTCTTGATAAAATTCAACAGAAAAGCGTCCATCATTATGATGTACAACATCAATGCGTGCTCCTGGAAACGCGTCACTGATAGCATTATCTAGCGCTTCATGATTACCAATTTCTCGAATTGTTTGTAATGCTGCGGCCAAATCACGACCATCATGATTTAATACTGGTGTTCGTGTTCCTAATTGCGCTTGCCTGGCCGGTGCATCCTTATCTGTTCTAAAGTAATCATAGAAGCGCCAACCCCTTATCATCTCACGAACTTGGAAAACTTCTGGAGCAGCGATAGGATCAGATAGTTGGTCGAACATGCTTTGAAAGCTACTTAGATGCTGCTCGACTACTTTCCAACTACGTCCATCGCGCACTTTCACCATTGGCCCCTTACGATCAACTAATACTGAAGCAGGGCGATAAAATGGCCCAGCCCAAATAGTTTCTCGTTTTATTTCAGGGTCAAAACAAAATGCCGAACGTGAAGGCTCAGGTAAACCGAGGGAAATAGAATAGCCTAACGTATCCGTTACAACCCCCATTCGTAATCGAACCACCTCCTGTCGTGTCCCACCTTCAATTGGCACAACACCATCGCGCATGCGCTTAGATATTTTTTCAGGGCCTGCCCAAATAGTAGACTCTAATCCACCTTCACTAGCTAAAGAGTTAATAACGCCACCTTGCGCCGTTTCAGCTAACAGACGTAGCGCTCGGTATAAATTCGATTTACCACTACCGTTAGGTCCTGTTACAACCGTCAGTGGCCCCAATAGCATAGTTAAATTAAGTACCGAACGATAGTTATTAATAGAAAGTGTCGTTATCATGGAACCAGGCTTTTCTCAAGTAGTGCAAACAACAAGTCCAGATAGATTAACAGTCTTTCTAGGAAAAGAGTACCCAGCCACAACAACTGTTAATTAACAGGAGGAAACTATAAACAAAGCAAAAACAAGTCTTTTAATATTTCTTCCACTCCATAGGTTATGGAAAACGATTTGAGTGTATTTGACAGGAGCAGTATGAATTGAGGTATTTATATTATAAGTCAAATAAAATACCAATATTAAATTTTACTTAATAATGACAAAACGCTTCACTAGTCGCATGTACAATGCAATATGATCATGCAATCTATGACCCTTAGCGTAAATATTGAAGAGGATTATTTCATGCTGAAATCAATTATGTTTATAGTTGCTTTGACGTTTTCTATGACTAGCGCTGAAGTAAGTTTTGCTAATTGCGACATGATTATAGACCCAATTTGTGGAGCATAAGTTGATAGTGATTCAAAACCATGTCTACTTATATTTGAAAACCAAACTCATAACGATTAATAAAAAGACCAATAACAATATCTGCTTTTTATTGGCCTTTGATTACACTTATTGCTCTAGCTTTATCCCGAATACCACTGCCACAAGCGTTATCTGACCTGTCGTTACTTCAGAAATAGCTAATAATCACAATTAGTGCTAGTTAGTTGATCCAAAAGCAGTATTACTTATCAGCTTGAAGTAATAGTTAGTTTTTTTTACATATTATTCAATTATTAATTAAATTATTGCTAATATTAGCACGTTATTTCTGGCCTGCACAAGACTGGCATGTTATTTGCTAAAACTCCTGGCTTTTTAAAAATGACATTTATGTTAACTTTAAAAGAAAGGAGCATTGCTAATGCAAAAACTTTTAAAAGGAATAACCGTTGCTGCAAGTTTAGTTGCTACTTCAAACGTTTTTTCTGGTGTAATCACTTTTGAGTCAGGCTTTACAGACCAGCAGTTTGTATCCAGTGTTAACACCGGCGATAACGTTGTTCAATTCGGCTT